>NZ_JAXXBR010000131.1:0-18446 GCF_037242085.1 Alitiscatomonas sp.
CAACAGCCCGCACGCCCGGCTCCAGCTCCTCGATGCAGTCCACCAGAAGAAATGGATGGCGGTGGGGGATGATCTCCTTGATTTCCTTAATTCCCAGCATATCTCTGCCTCCTGTTGTTTAACGGATCCTGAAAAGCGGCTGGCCGTATTCCACGGTCTCCTCGTTTTTCACAAGGATGGCCTCCACCACGCCGTCATACTCGGATTCGATCTCATTCATCAGCTTCATGGCCTCCACGATCCCGATGACCTGGCCTTTTTTCACATGGTCTCCGACCTTTACAAAGTCCTCGGCATCCGGAGCCGGAGAGGAATAAAACGTTCCCACCAGAGGACAGGCAACAACCCGGTCAGATACAGCCGTATCCGTCTGCGGAGCAGGACTGCCCTGGCTCCCGTTTAACGGCATTCCGGAAACGGTCTGGACGGTCTGGGGCACGGCTCCATCGGCCGGCTGGCATCCAGCCAGCGCCGGAACCGCCTGGATGACCGCCGGCTGCTCCTTTTTAATGACGATCTTCGTATCGCCCTGCTCGATCTTAAAGCCCGTCAGCCCATTGTCTGAAACGGCTTTGATCAGTTCGATGACATCCTTGATCTCCATGGCCTTCACTCCTATTCTTCAAACTTCTTTACAACCAGGCTGGCGTTGTGACCGCCAAAGCCCAGGGAATTGGAGATCGCACAATCCACATCCATGGAAACGCCGCCGCCCATTACATAGTCCAGGTCACATTCCGGATCCGGAGTGCGAAGGCCCGCTGTCTCATGGACAAAGCTGTCTTCAATGGATTTCACACAGGCGATGAACTCCACGCCTCCGGCTGCTCCCAGCAGATGGCCCACCATGGACTTGGTGGAGCTGATCCTTGTTTTGTATGCCTGGTCTCCCAGGGCCAGCTTGACGGCCTTCGTCTCAAACAGGTCATTGTGGTGGGTGCCTGTGCCGTGGGCATTGACATAATCGATCTGCTCCGGCTTTACTCCGGCGTCCTTCATAGCGTATTCCATGGCCTTTGCAGCCCCGCTGCCGTCCTCTGCCGGAGAGGTGATATGATAGGCGTCGCTGGTGGCCCCATAGCCCGCTAACTCCGCGTAGATCCTTGCGCCCCGGGCCTTTGCGTGCTCCAGGGATTCCAGCACCACGACGCCTGCGCCTTCGCCCATGACGAAGCCGCCGCGCTCTGCATCAAAGGGAATGGAGGCCCGCAGAGGATCCTCCGCTGTGGAAAGAGCCGTCAGGCTTGTGAAGCCGGCCACACCAATGGGAGTAATGGAGCTTTCCGTGCCCCCGGCCACCATGACCTCTGCCTCTCCGTGCTGGATGGCCCGCATGGCCTCTCCGATGGAGTGGGTCCCGGTGGCGCAGGCCGTCACCACATTCAGGCTCTTGCCCTTTAAACCAAACTGGATGGACACGTTTCCGGCGGCCATGTTGCTGATCATTAACGGCACCAGAAGGGGATTGATCCGTCCCGGCCCTTTTTCCAGAAGCTTCTGATACTCCCGTTCAATGGCCTGGAGGCTGCCGATGCCGGAGCTGACGCAGACGCCCACCCGGTAGGGATCCTCTTTTTCCATATCAATTCCCGCATCCTCTAAGGCCTGCTTTGACGCGGCCACAGCCAGCTGGGAGAACCGCTCCATTCTTCTGGCAGCCTTGGGATCCATATACTGCTTCGGGTCAAAATCCTTCACCTCTGCCGCCAGCTTTACTTTATAATCTGCTGTATCAAAGCTGGTGATGGGCCCGATGCCCACCGTTCCCTGCTTTAAGCTGTTCCAGAACGTATCCACATCGTTTCCAATGGGGGTGATGGCGCCCATGCCAGTTACTACAACTCTGTTCATTCTCTTGCTCTCCTTTTTGTCACACTGACTCCTACATGGCCATGCCGCCGTCCACCTGGAGGACCTGGCCGGTGATATATGCTGCCCCGTCGGATGCCAGGAAGGCCACTGCCTCCGCCACATCCTGCGTCTCCCCGAACCGTTTTAAGGGGATCTGGTCCCCCATGGCCTTTTTCACATCATCGGGCAGAACGTCTGTCATTTCTGTATGGATAAAACCGGGAGCCACTGCGTTGGACGTGATCCCGCGGCTTCCCAGCTCCCTGGCCACGGATTTTGTAAGGCCGATGAGACCCGCCTTGGAGGCGCAGTAATTGGCCTGGCCTGCATTCCCCATAACGCCTGAAACCGAGGAGATATTGATGATCCGGCCGCTCCTCTGCTTTAGCATCTGGCGGGAAACGTGCTTCACACAGTTGAACGCCCCCTTCAGATTAGTGGCGACCACCGCGTCAAAATCGTCCTCCGACATTTTCATGATCAGATTATCCCTGGTGATCCCGGCGTTATTGACTAAAATATCCAGCCGCCCGTATTTCTTTATGATAGTGTCGATCAGCTCCCTGGACTGGGAAAAATCTGCCACACTGCACTGGATGGCCTCCGCCTGGCCGCCGTTTTCCCCGATCTCCTTCACTGTCTCTTCTGCCTTTTCCTTAGAGCCATTGTAATTTACGATCACTGTGGCTCCGTATCCAGCCAGGGTCAGCGCGATCTGACGCCCGATGCCTCTTCCAGCCCCTGTCACCAGAGCAATTTTTCCGCTTAAATCCATGGTCCGCCTCCTATTACAGTTCCTTTAACTTTTCCAGATCGTCCAGCTTTTCAATATTAACGGCCTTCACATCCCGGCTGATCTTTTTCACAAAACCGGTCAGGGTCTTTCCAGGGCCGATCTCCACGAACCGGTCCACGCCGTCTGCGATCATCCGCTCCACACTCTGCTGCCATTTTACAGAAGAATACACCTGTCTTTCCAGCAGAGGCTTTACCTCCTCAGCCCGGGTCACATATTCTGCGGTCACATTGGCCGCATAGGGGATCACGGGATCCGACAGCTTCACATTTTCCAGGAATTTCCCAAGCTTTTCTCCAGCTTCCTTAAGGAGTGCGGAATGGAAGGGGCCGCTGACGTTTAACGGCAGGACTCTTCTGGCTCCTGCCGCCTTTAACTGCTCTGCGGCCTGTGCCACTGCTTCCAGACTTCCGGAAATAACGATCTGTCCCGGACAGTTATAATTCGCCACCTGGACTCCGTCTATGGGATCCACGACCTGGTCGATGGCCTCTGCGTTCATCCCCAGGACAGCGCTCATTCCCCCGATCCCGGCGGGAACGGCCTCCTGCATGAGGATGCCCCGGCGGCGCACCGTAAGGATGGCGTCCTCCGGAGTCATAACGCCGGAAGCTGCCAGGGCGCAGTATTCTCCAAGGCTTAAGCCAGCCGTCACATCCGGCCGGAAGCCCTGCTCCTCCATGACCTTTAACATGGCAACGCTCACTGTCACCATGGCCGCCTGGGTATACTCTGTGATATCCAGCCGGTCGTTTTTTTCAAAGCAAAGCTCTGGCATGGAAAATCCCAGAAGCTCTGAAGCCTGGTCAAAAATTTTCCGTCCCGTCTCTGTATGTTCATAAAAATCCTGGCCCATGCCGCAGACCTGCGCGCCCTGTCCCGGAAAAATAAACGCCGTCTTTCCCATTTGTTCTCCCGCCTTTATCTTGCCAGCAGCTTTTCTGCCTGCTCCATCATCTCTTCGATCATTTCCTTACAGGTCTGTTCCTTTTTCACCATACCTGCGATCTGTCCGGCCATGACCACGCCGTCGGTCACATCGCCGTCCATGACTGCCTTTCTGAGGCCGCCCAGGGTCAGATACTCCAGCTCCTCAAAGCTCTTTCCCTCTTCCTCCAGCTTCACATACTGTCTGGTCATCTGGTTTCTTAAGCAGCGCACCGGATGGCCGTGGCTCCTGCCTGTGACGGCGGAGTCGATGTCCTTGGCCCCGATGACCCGCTTCTTATAATTTTCATGGACGATGGACTCCTTTGCCACCACGAACCGCGTTCCCATCTGGACCGCCTCCGCTCCCAGCATGAAGGCCGCCGCGATGCCGCGTCCGTCTCCGATGCCTCCGGCGGCGATCACCGGAATGCTGACCGCGTCTGCCACCTGGGGAACCAGGGTCATGGTGGTGGCCTCGCCGATATGGCCGCCGGACTCGGTGCCCTCTGCCACAACGGCGTCAGCGCCGCCCCGCTCCATGAGCTTTGCAAGGGCCACGGAAGCCACCACAGGGATCACTACGATCCCGGCGTCCTTCCACATCTTCATGTACTTTCCAGGATTCCCGGCCCCGGTAGTCACCACCTGGACGCCTTCCTCCACGACCACCTTTGCCACCTCATCGGCGTAGGGGCTCATGAGCATGATGTTGACGCCGATGGGCTTTTTCGTCAGCTCCCTGGCCTTCCGTATCTCCTGGCGGACCACCTCGCCCGGCGCGTTGGCGCCGCCGATCAGTCCCAGGCCTCCGGCCTCAGAAACGGCCGCTGCCAGATGATGCTCCGCCACCCAGGCCATTCCGCCCTGGATGACCGGATATTCAATTCCCAACAATTCTGTGATTCTAGTTTTCATTCCGTTTTCAACCCTTTTCGACCGCTCTGCGGCTTATTCTACGCCCTTATCCTTTAAATACTTCATTACATCTCCCACAGTCAGCAGATTCTGAAGATCCTCTGCCGGGATCTCCACAGAATACTCGTCCTCCAGGGCCATTACCATCTCAAACAGATCCAGGGAATCGGCTCCCAGGTCATCCTTAAAGGAGGATTCCTCTGTGATGGCTGCTGCGTCTGTGTTTAACTGCTCTGCGATGATCTCTTTCATTCTTTCTAACATGGTCATGATCTCCTTTTTTTCTTTTTGATTTTTTACCATTCCATGAGTACGGCTCCCCAGGTCATCCCTGCGCCGAACCCGGACAAAATAATCTTATCTCCCGGCTGAAGCATATTTTTTTCCGCCATATCATTTAAAAGCAGCGGAATGGAAGCCGAAGAGGTGTTTCCATATTTACTGATTGTCATGGGGAACTTCTCCATGGGCTCCTTTAACCGTCTGGCGGCTGCCTCTACGATCCTCTCGTTGGCCTGGTGGAGCACATAGTACTTGATCTCCTCCCTGGAAATATGATTCCGTTCCAGAAGGATCTCAATGCTCTCGGGTACCTTTTTCACTGCGAACCGGAATACCTCCTGACCGTCCATAGTCATGAGCCCCAGCTCCGGCCTGGTCCCCGTAAGGAAATTTCCCAGGGTCCTGGAGGTGCAGGAAAGGACCGGCCCCTTCGTCCCGTCGGAACCCATGAGCATATCCACGACTCCCGTTTCCTCTGCCTTTAGGACTGCCGCCCCGGCTCCGTCTCCAAACAGCACGCAGGTTCCCCGGTCCGTCCAGTCCGTCACCTTGCTTAAGGTCTCGGCTCCGATGATCAGGGCCGTCTTATAGATCCCCGCCTGGAAAAATCCATGGACGATGTTCATGGCGAAGATAAATCCCGCGCAGGCCGCCGAAATATCAAAGGCCACGGCGTTTTCCGCGCCGATCATGGCCTGGACGCTGCATGCGTCGCTGGGATAATTGTTATCCGGCGACGAGGTTCCCAGGATGATGATGTCCAGCTCCCGGGCATCCACGCCCGCGGCCTTTAACGCCCGCCTGGCCGCCTCCGCCGCCAGGTCCCTGGTGGTCTCCCCTGTGGAGATCCGCCGTTCCGATATGCCGGTGCGGCTTCTGATCCACTCATCGCTGGTATCCACGATCTCTGATAGCTGGTCGTTGGTCACGACTCTCTCCGGTGCATACGCGCCGATTCCTGCAATTCTGGCTTTCATACTCTGTCCTTGTCGAATTTTGTTTTTGGTTTCAAATATTTTGATATTCAAATTATATTGCCTATGGTACGTCCTGGAAGAAGATTTGTCAAGAGTTTTTTCTGGATTTTTAATCGATTATGCCTGGGTAAATTTCAAGATGTCCTTATGAGGCGTAGTCCGAGGACCGGAAGCTTTGTCTTTTTCAAATTCGGCTTATCAGAAAGGAAATGACATCCAGAACGGCTTCTGCGATCAAAGAAACCGCGGCAAACTTCCATAAGGAAGCGGCTGCTGAAAAGGGATCGACGAGGACGACTGCAGCAAGGACAAGAGAGATCAGCGCTCCAATCAAGGTGATATACCAATACCGGTGCCCGCTGCGGAACAGGTCGATCCCCCATTGGATCTTACTGATACTGAACAGCTGGATCACAAGACCGTAAAAAACAGGGAGATCTGGGAACACGTCCAGAAACCATTTGCATTGAAAGATACAGAATAGTCCTGCCAGCATAGAGGTAAGGCCCAGGGTAAGGGAGTTTTGCCGGGCTGCCGTCTCGGGATCGGTCCGCCAATAATGGACGCCCCCCCTCACCCCATTCAAGACCAGCAGGACACCGAACAGAATGATAATGCCCCCTGTGAACGCCCTTGGATCGATCAGGAGCAGAATGCCCACAACGCCTTCTGTCACACACATGATGATATTGCCGGAATGCCGGTCCAGTTTGCTCATATTATATCTCTTTTCCACTTGAATCCCCTCCATGGCTGCTTACCGGCCGTGTCCCCAATAAATCAGGGCAAGCATGCCGGGTCCGGTGTGAGCGCCGATGATCGGCCCGATGTCGGCAATGGCGATTTCTGCCTCTGGAAAACGGGCAATGACCGCCTCCCGGAGCTGCTGGGCGGCCTGCAAATCATCGCCGTGTCCAATAAAAACCTGCTTGCCCAGTTCCGGCATCCACTCCCGCTCCATATGTAACAACTGCTCTGCAATCGCCTTTTTCCGTCCGCGGAGTTTTTGCTTTACTTGTAGGCAACCCTGCTCGTCCACGTACAGCAGGGGTTTAATCTGCAGAGCTGTCCCCATCACTGCCGCCGCCGAAGACACCCGGCCGCCGTGCCGCAGATGCTCAAAGGTATCCACAGTGAACCAGTGGCATACCTGAAGCCGGTGTTCGCTCACCCAGGCGGCCAGCTCACTCAGGGATGCTCCTTCTGCCTGCTTTCTGGCGGCCTCCCAGACAAGAAAGCCCTCTCCGACAGATGCGCACAGCGTATCAATACATAGGATAGTACGCTCCGGATACTCATGCTTCAATTCCTCCATGCATAAATTTGCGGATTGAAATGTGCCGGACATACCAGAGGAGAAGCACAAGTACAGAATATCGATTCCCTGACACAGATACGGTGTGAAATATTCAAAATAAACCGATGGACTGACCTGCGTTGTGTGGGCAAATTTTCCAGATCGCTGCATCTGATAAAACATATTCACGGATAGATCCCCGTCGGGGCCATAGATAAACTCCTGTCCATTGACCTCGACCTGCATTGGGATCGTGACCACAGGCGGGAGCCCTGCTGTGGAGAACCCCGGCATGTCCGCCGTGGCATCCGTGAAAATCCGATAGGCCGCCATGCCCCTTACACTCCCTGCTGGCAGCCAGAGCAGCCGCTGCAGCCATGCCAAAGTTTATCGGCAGTTTCTTTCCAGTTCTCTGCATAGGGAGTCGTCTTATCGCAGAGATGGTCAGCACTCTCAGGACTTTCATAATCAGTGTTGACCGCCCCTGTCTCGGCTACCATCTGACGGAGTTTTTCCGGATTTTCCAGCATGGGACAGGGACGCAGCATATTCTCGTTGAAGGGCTGCTGGTCGTGGTAGGCCATAAACAGCGGGCTTTTGAGAGCGTCCAGCAAGGAAACCTCGTGGATGTTGGCATTGGAGTAGTGAATGAATACACAGGGCTCCACATCACCCTTGGCGTTGATATGCAGATAGCGGCGTCCGCCAGCAATGCAGCCGCCCACATACTCGGCGTCGTTCTGGAAATCCATGGTAAAGATGGGCTTAGTCTGACGGAAGGCGCGGATACGGTGATAAACGGCTTCCCGCTGTTCCGGTGTGGGCAGCAGTTCTGTCACGGCGGAGTTTCCCACCGGCATGTAGTGGAAGAACCAGCAGAACATAGCGCCGTTATCGATCATATAGTCAAAGAACTTTTCGCTGCTGATATCTTCCCAGTTGCGGCTGGTATAGCAGGTGGAGATGCCGAAGGGCAAATGATGGGCTTTCAGCAGTTCCATAGCGTGTGCGACCTTTTGGTAGACCCCTTCCCCGCGGCGGGAGTCGTTTGCCTCTTCAAAGCCCTCCAGGCTGATGGCCGGAACAAAGTTCTTTACACGCAGCATTTCCTGACAGAACGCCTCATCGATCAGCGTGCCGTTGGTAAAGGACAAAAATTCGCAGTCCGGGTGCATTTCGCACAGCCTGATCAGGTCATTTTTGCGCACAAGGGGCTCTCCGCCTGTATAGATGTACATATAGGTTCCCAACTGCTTGCCCTGCCGGACGATGGAATCGATGTCCTCCAGACTGAGGTTGAGCTTATGCCCATATTCCGCAGCCCAACAGCCGGTGCAGTGCAGATTGCAGGCCGAGGTGGGATCAAGCAGAATAGCCCAGGGAACATTGCAGCCTTCTGCTTGTGTCGTCTCATCCTGAATGGAGCTGCCCTTCAGGCTGGCATTGAACAGGAAGTTCTGGAAAAACGCCTTGCGAACGCCGGGATCCAGGTCATAGATCTTCAAAATGAGCTGATACCAGTTATTCTTTTCTTCAATGACATTACGGATAGCGTCGCGCTGTGTCGCATACCAGTCAGTAGGTGTAAACTTATCTACCAGCGCCATCAGCTTCGGGATATTCTCTTCGGGGTTTCCCTCAATGTATTTCAGCGCCTGACTGACTGCAAAATTCTGCATGCTTTCTCTTACTGTGTTGCCCATAGATTGAACACTCCTTTACATGATTATGGAATTAAAACAGGCCCCATTCGGCGAGTTTTTCAAAGCCACCCACGGACTGAATATAGTCACGGGCCACTGCAACGATCTCCGGATAGGGAATGCCATCGATTTCAGTGTCTCCAATAGCGCAGCACAACTCAACAGGCTGGCCCGTTTTTTGCGCCTTCAGAAATGCGTAGATATTTGCCGAGACATCCGCCTTGGAGAGATCCTTCCCGTGAATTCCGCCGCCCGTAACGGAATCCGCCATATCTGACCCCAGCTTACGGTTGGTCGCGCCGGTGTCTGTATCCGTGCCGCCCGTCCAGTCCCCCAGGGGATTGATCTCGGCTCCAGGATGCTCCCGGCGCAGCTCGGCGGAAGAGGCGTTGCTCTGGCAGATGATCAGCCTGTCACCGTCCAGAATATATTTGCCGTCCGCCGGGTATTTTGCGTAAATCTGATGTGCGATATCAGAGAGCTGTTTCTGCTCCCGGGTCAGCGGCATTCCCTTAAAGATACCGTTATCACCGCAGCGCAGCCCAACGCGCTGATTGGCCGCCAGATGCGTATCCTGGGGAACGAGACGGATATCTGTCTGTACATTTCCGCCGATTCGATGAACGATCTTGCTGATTTCATAAGGCTCCAGAGGGGAAGATGTCTCGATTACCACATGACATTGTCTGTGCCCGATTAGAACCTCTACGGCGATTTTGGGATCGGGCTCTTTGATATAGGCCAGATCTACGATGGCACCGGCAATTCTGTCTGCCAGTTTGTCCGGATGACTAGGGTTGACTTTTTCGATCATTGCATAACCTCCTTGTCGAGCTTTGAGAAAAGTATAAAAAAGATGATGCCTAATGTCATTGGACATAGGGGTATGCAAGTCTCAAATTATGACGCAGCGGCAAAGGAGTTACATTTTTCGACGCCAGAGAAGATCTGTCCCTTGCCCGTGGGTATATCAGCCCGTATGATTTTTATGAAGTCAGATTGTATATATCTCACTAGGAAAGGAGCAAACACAATGACAAAAAATATGTCCCGCCTTCTGGTGGAGACAGTCGTCAGAAATGCACTGAAAAGCATCCGGAATGATCCTGAGCGCGGCGTTAGAAATTTGATCGATATGGCGCTTCAATTTTCTGAGGGACGCTTCCAGAAGAATTTTTTTACAATCGCACAGAGCATGCTGCAAAATGAAAAGAGTGCTTACTATGATCTGATAAGAAACACCGTCCTGCACACAGACATAGAGCGGCTTTATACCTTTGGAATGAATCTTGGATACAATGGATGTACGGAAGGTGCGCGACAGATCCGCAGCTACGAGGAAACCATGAACTGCAATATCCCATGGTCACTGTCTCTCCAAACAGAACCCGGAGCATTGGAGGAACACCGCGAACAGTATGACACTCTGATCCATGACGGCGAACAGCTGGGGATATTTACCTGGATGCTGTTTCCCACTTGCTGTGCACAGTCGGTTCTCCCTCTGGTAAAGGCACATCCTGACAGCGCCTTTTGCCTTTTTTGTGAGGGCAGTGATTTGACGGATGCGTTTCTGGATGAGGCGGAAGACCTTTATCACACGATGCTTGTTGTCCGTTATGACAAAAAAAACGCCAGCCGGATCACCGCGCTTCAGGATCGGGAACTTCTGTATTCTGTATGGTATTCATATGGACAGAGGGATATGGAAGTGATCTTGAATGAAGATCTGTTTTTCAATGCCCAGGAACTCACTCCCATGTTCACTGTCCTGCTGCCAGGTGAGACCTGTCCGAAAGAACTGCGGCGGCTTGTCTATCAAGCAGTTACACGGGCCCGCAGGGAACAGACCTACCAGACCATTCTTCTGGAGCTTCAGCAGGATAGTCAAACCATCGACTCCATCATTTCCGGCGACGGATGCTCGATTTATTTCAACAAAGACGGCTACCTGTGTGACTGGGAAACCAACTCAGGCCGAGCACAGGACAACCTGTTTCAAAGCAGGCTGCCTGATATACTGTCCCATGCCTGCCCCAAAGAGGCCAAGCAACTGATATGAAGGAAACATTGGGCGTAATCGATGTGGGCGGCGGATTTCGGGGCATATTTGCCGCCGGTGTGCTTGATTATTGTATGGATCATAAGCCATGTCTCTCCAGATGATACCTGCGGAATCAGCACACTGAGCCGGAATGCGGAAGCACTTCGGGCGTTATATGAAAAAGGCTATCAGGCGGGAGAGAAGCTTCTGCTGTTTTAATGGCGATCTTTCCGCTTTGGAGGGGAGCGGAGCCAGTTTGCCAGCCGTAAAAAGCAGGGTGGCTTGCGGCCACCCTGCTTGGTATCATTCAGTATGATTCAGTTCCCGGTTGAGCGCCTCTGCGCTTCGGCTGAGAAGATGCATCAGTTTATCCACAAATTCATCCGGACGCATACAATTTTTATCCGCAAGCCATCTCTCGATGGTGGAAACCGCAGCATCTGTAAAAAAGTTAAGTGCAAAGTCATCCGGGTTTTCACCGAGCAGATAGTAAGAAAGCTTATCCTTCAAGAATGGAATAATATATTCCCGAAAATGCTCGGAAAACGAGTTTTGACCTTCAATTTTTAATGCCTTACGGTAAAAGTCCCTGTTGTTATAAAAGTAGTCGCAGACCTCTCGCAGTTCATCTACGCGCTGCTCAAGGGACTGTGAATCCGAAAGTTTTCGAACAAAGGCAATAAAGTCCGTGTCAAAGATCCAGTTGAGGAGGTCGTACTTATCCTTGAAATGATAGTAAAAACTCTTCCGGTTCATGTCGCACCGCTCACAGATATGAGCCACCCGGATCTTATCAAAGGGAACGTCCATCATGAGTTCTCTCAATGCGCCGGCAAGCGCGCGCTTTGTGATATTGGAATCAGCCATGACATCTCCTCCTTCCATCCAATGCAAGCGCCAAGTTATGTATATTTAATGCTATTATAAAGCGAAAATGATTTGTTCGTCAATTCTTTTCTTGACAGGGCATAATTCATTGTGACATCAGATAGATAGCCCAATGCTTTGTTTTCAAATACCAGGAGATAACCGAACGACGCCCTGCTTTGGAGAAAGTGCCTATGCAGAAAAACAAGATTCTTGTGCTCTGCCTGTTGGCAGCAATGTGCGGGCTGCTTGCAAGCGGCGGTATTTCCATCGAAACACTGCTGGAATATACGCCGCAGGAGCCGGAAAAAGCGTTTTTTCTGTTCCTTTTCCTATACGCGCTCAAAAGCGCAACAATTTTTTTCCCGTTAATCTTTTTGGAAGTTGCATCGGGCTACCTGTTTCCGACTTGGATGGCACTCTTGCTGAATTTTACCGGCATCCTGCTCATTCTGACTATCCCATATTGGATGGGAAAAGCCCTCGGATTGGAAATCGTTCAAAAAGCAGCACAGAGGTACCCCAGTTCACCGATCTTTTGGATCTCCGCTCTGCTGACGGTCACACTGTCTGTCCTTTCAGCCGCTCTGTACTATGTGTACCAGAGAAGTTCCAGCAGAAGTTCTTCCACGGAAGACCAAAAAAAAGGAGATGAGCGGTAAACCGCCGCAAGTCATATACCGACGGCGTATATAATTCTGTGCAACGTAGGAAAGGAGGAGATCATCATGCATCAACGCTGGCTTCGTTCACTGTTCCGCAGGCGGATGCTTACAATTTTTTTGCTGCTCGTGCAGGTATGGTTTCTGATCCGGATTGTCACGGACGGCAGCCAGTTTTCACAGCGGTTCAGCCATCTGCTGACATTGATCAGCATCGCTGCCGTGCTCTACATTGTTTCCCGGAAGGACAAGGGAGCCTATAAAACTGCATGGTCCATCCTGATCCTCTCTGTCCCCCTGTTTGGCGGTTTCCTGTATCTGCTGTCCACCGTTCAGGCATCCAAATGGCGCTTTTCAAAAAATGTGCGACACACGCAGGAAAAAGCGAAAGCCCTGTACGACAGCTCCGGAAGTTGCTATGTCACTGCTATGGAGCAGCTCCCGCAGCACCGCACTCAGATCCGGTATCTGGAGCACTTTTCCGGCTTTCCTATCTATGCAGATACGGAGACGCACTATCTGACGCCGGGCGAAAAAAAGCTGGAAGCGATGCTGACGGAGCTGGAGCGTGCGGAGCGGTATATCTTTATGGAATACTTTATCGTGCAGGAAGGCGTTATGTGGGACAGCATCCTGCGTATCTTAAAACGCAAGGCTGCGCAGGGGGTGAAGGTCAGACTGCTCTATGATGATATGGGCTGCTTTCTCACGCTCCCAAAGGACTATCCGAAACAATTAAAAAGGTACGGGATCGAATGCGCTGTGTTCAATCCCTTCCGTCCCGTTCTGACTGTAAAGCAGAACAACAGAGACCACCGGAAAATCACGGTGATCGACGGAAAGGTTGCCTTTACCGGTGGGATCAATCTGGCCGATGAGTACATCAACGCTATCGAAAAACACGGGCACTGGAAAGACGCCGCGATCATGCTCAAAGGCAGGGCGGCCTGGAGTTTTACCTTGATGTTTTTACAGATGTGGGAGCTCTGCACCCATGTGGATGAACCGTATGAACGCTTTGCCCCCTGGCGGGAGGAAGCCTGTGATATCAGGGCGGAGGGATATGTTCAGCCCTATGCAGACAGCCCCATGGACGAAGAAAATGTTGGGGAACATGTCTATCTCCAGATCATAAACGGTGCCAAAGACTATGTATACATCAATACGCCTTACCTGATCGTAGACGACAGCGTATTGTCCGCCCTGTGTCTGGCCGCAAAAAGCGGTGTGGATGTGCGCATTGTAACGCCCCATCGCTGGGATAAATGGCTGGTCCACATGACAACCCGCTCCTACTATCGGGAACTGGTCAAGGCCGGTGTCAAAATTTACGAGTACACCAGTGGATTTATCCACGCCAAAACATTTGTATCGGACGACCAGATCGCCACAGTCGGAACAACAAATCTGGATTTTCGCAGCCTATACCTGCATTATGAATGTGGGACTGTTCTCTATAAGTGCAGCAGTGTGATGGAGGTCAAGGAGGATTTCATGCAGACCTTGCATCTATGCCAGCCGATTACGGAACAGGAGTGCAGCGCAAATCTTATGCTGCGGCTGCTGCAAGACATCCTGCGCTTGTTTGCACCGCTGATGTAAGGGGGGTACCATTATGTTTCATGATTCAGAAAATCGGCGCAAAGATGCGAAATGGTGTATCGGCGTGATTTCAATCTGCATTTTAATTTATCTGGGCATTCGCCATATCGGGAATATCGCAAATGCTGTTTTCTGGCTTATGGGGGTGGCCAAGCCCCTGTGGATTGGGTGTATTCTCGCGCTGGTCTTGAATGCACCCATGAGCGTAATTGAAAGCAAGGCTTTAAGGAAGGTTTACCGCGGGAAGAGGCCGCTTGCGATTCTGCTGTCCCTGCTCTTGATCTCTGGCATTTTTATCGGGGTCGCCTTTCTTGTCCTTCCGGAACTGCTCAACGCGATCACATTGCTGGTCGAGATCATTAGTAACGGGCTGGATCAGATGGCAGCTCTGGACAATTCCAGCGCTTTGGCACAGACTCCACTGGCCGACTTTATGGGAAAAATCGATTGGCTGGGCTTGAAAAACCAATTGGAGAGCTGGCTTAAGGAGGAGAGCGGCGCTCTGGTGGGTCGGGCAATGGGTGCGGCAGGGTCACTGGTAAGCGGAGTCGTTACATTCGTGATTGGACTGGTATTCGCCATCTATATTCTGTCTGGAAAAAAAAAATTAAAAACACAGGCTTGCCGTCTGCTTCGCGTCTGGCTTCCAAACCGCTTGAGCGAAACCCTGATCCATGTGGCATCTGTATGTTCCGGCACCTTCAAGATGTTCATTGCAGGACAAGCTACGGAAGCTATTATCCTGGGAACGCTCTGTATGATCGGGATGATGATCCTCCGTATCCCGTATGCGCCAATGATCGGTGCGCTGGTCGGTGTAACCGCACTGATCCCCATTGTCGGCGCTTTTGTGGGAACGATTGTGGGCGCCGTCATGATCCTGACCGTGGATCCCTTCAAAGCGGTAGTATTTGTAGTCTTTCTGCTGATTCTGCAGCAAGTGGAGGGAAACGCCATCTATCCCAGGGTGGTAGGATCGAAAATCAAGCTGCCGGCCATCTGGGTGCTTGCAGCCGTTACCATTGGAGGAAACCTGGCCGGCCCCCTGGGGATGCTGTTGGGGGTGCCTGCCGCTTCTGCCGCGTATGCGCTGATGAAAGAGGCAACGGACCTCCGCGAGCAGCGGACTTTTCAGGAGGTGAAGAACAATGAGAGTGCATAGGAATGGGTTCAGAGAGCAGCTCGCGCAAATCATGAGGGAGACTCCATGGTCTAAGGCACAGCATTCTGTCGACTTTCCAATCTTTTTCAGTATCAGAGCTGTCAAAATCACATCTTATATTATGGCCGTATTCGGAATCTGCTGTGTTGTGTTTACAGAACATATTTACCGTATTCTTCCCGTCGCTCTTGGAATCACGATGATCGTACAAGGCATATTTGAAACATGGATCGGTTGGAAGACTGAAGAGTATAAGGAGAAAGAGACGAAGCTTACCTCAAATGGGATCGTTTTTCTCATCTTAGGCAGTGTGATATTATGCAACTATTCCAATGCGGATTTTATTATTGGGGCAATATGGGGTGTTTTGAGCCTTGTAAAAGGAAGTGAAGAACTCAATCAGGTATTATACCGCAGGATACATAAGGCACCATATCGTTCAAAACTGATACATTGTTGCATTGAA
This sequence comes from Alitiscatomonas sp., assembly GCF_037242085.1. Lineage (NCBI taxonomy): Bacteria > Bacillati > Bacillota > Clostridia > Lachnospirales > Lachnospiraceae > Alitiscatomonas > Alitiscatomonas sp. Next base: position 15,555 of record NZ_JAXXBR010000131.1, read on the forward strand.
CTTCTACTGGGGTTGATCTTACTGATAGATCCTTCTGCGTCCATAAAACATCATGTGTTTCTTTTGGGCATTGAGGTGTTCGTTGTCAGTATGCAGAATATACAGGAATTAAAGGCATCTGCATAAGAAATGGCAAACTCCCCCGTCATTTCTGCCGAGGGAGTTTGTGTATCCGTCTAATTTGATGTTTACCAGCCGGGCTGTGTATAGCCCTGATCAGGCTGGTTTGCAAGGCTCGTAAGGGGGGAGTTTTCTGCAAAGGCGACCAGACTCATGGCCTCGCCAAAGCCCTCTCCAATGACCTCGCCTTCAGGTCCATTTTTGCGGAATTCCAATGGGACCTCATACATGGATCCGATGTGGAGCTGCAGTTCCTGTCCATAGAACCCTTTGACATTGACCCACAGCCTGCCGATAGGGGTGTCCATCAGAAACTTTACCGGGAAAACAAGTCCAGTCTGGGGACTCTCCCATGTTTCAATGATCTCATAGGAAAACGCATCTTTACCAAGACGGACATCCATGCCGCCCTGCCTGGCAAGGTACATCCAGCGGTTGATGTCGCGCTTAGGATCGCTGAAGCGGCCATTTGTCCATCCATAGTTTTGACGGTAAGTGAAGAGATCGCCGTTCTTCAGCCGGCAGTGCCCATAAACATAGTGCGTAAAGAAGTTGTCCTTTGTCATGCAGTTGCCATATTGCTGCTCATACCATGCGGTGCCCTTGAGGTGATGTACTTCCCCGTCCACAAAAACATCCACATTCCACTCGCAGCGTGGGGCAATGATATAGTAAGTAATACCGTATGCAGTAGCTGGATTGTACCGCGCATTACCATCGTAGCCGCCAAGCTCAAAGCCGCAGTACGAGGCAGGAACATAACCGGGGGCAAGTACTTTTGCGGTGCCGTTGATGGCAAAAGGCACATTTCCTTTGTCATCGCCGTGGCATTGGCTCTGCATCTTCCAGCACATATCCTTGTGCGCATATTCCATAGAGAACCAATCGCCTTTATCCGCGGGCTGCCCGACACCATACTTAAAGAAGAATTTGTCATCGGTGCTTTCCAAATCCCCGTCAGAAATTACTTCGCCCATATGGACAGCAAAGTTTTTGTAGTATTTCTTCTTCGTCAGGTTGGCATAGCCGAACAAGGTGTAAAAGCCGGGCCGGTGGATCTGCTCACACCAACCAGTGCTCCGCACCACATAGAACAGGCTGAAATCGTCTCCGTTTTCCTCCTTTCCAATCATACTGAAATAGTGCCATTCACCGTAGTGATTGCTCTTGTAGAGCGGTCCCCAGTGCAGTGCCAGGTCGCGGGGAATACAGAGCAGAGGATCATCGCATCTGCGGATACCTTTCGGAATGATGTCCTGCGGAGACTCCACTTGATTACCAAGATAGTCGAGCGTGTGCTTATAATCCATTATATACCTCCGTTCATTCAACTTTTGAAATGGATAGCCGTTCCTGCGGCTATGTTTCAATTCTATCGACTCGCCACAGCAGCGGCAATGAACAGATTCGCGCAAATGAACAAAATGTACAGGATACCTTATTTTGTGAAGTAGCTACGAAAGGAGTGGACACCATGGCATCTTCCGTTTTGAACCATCAAACCAAAATGCTGCTTGTTTCCGCATTGAAATCACTTATGAAAACGATCAAACTGGACAGAGTCACGATCTCGGATATCACCAAAGCGTGCGGCGTAAGCAGGAGAGCATTTTACTATCACTTTGAAGATATTTATGAGGCGGCTATATGGATGTTCGAGCAGGATCTCGGCGGTGTGATCACTTTATCTGACCACCAGTGGAGCATTAACATTGGCGAGCTGTTGGAATATGTGGAATCCAACAAGGTCATCTGCCTGAATGCGATACGGTCATCTCAGGGATATCGGATCGAGGAACTGTTTTACGCAAAGATCAAGGGTTGCATGGCGTCCTATCTGCTCTCTTTGTGTAAAAGGAGTTCTCTGGAGATAAAAAACATCGAACTTATATCCGATTGTTACACCATTTCCATGCTGGCAATCATAAAAAGCTGGCTGGACGGAACTATCTCATGTTCTCGGGAAGAACTGCTTTCCCTTTTTGAGCAGACCATTGAAGGGTCAGTTGCGTCAGTGATAGAGAGCTTCGATAAGTAAAGGGAGACTGGCTTGCGATCTCGTGTTTAGAGCTCAGTTATCTTGCGTGCGAAAGACAGTAGTATGACGTTTGTGATTTGATCCACTGCGTCCTCCAAAGCGATAGAAGTCGGCAGTAATTCACCGTCAAATAATTCATTTACAGTCCAGTACTCGATAGAAGAAAAAAGGCCGTTTATAAAGTAAACTGCAAAACACTCCTTTTGTAATGGCAGGTTGATCTCAGATAAAGGTGGTTCATTCAGCCGCTGAATAAATACATCTATCACTTTCTGAATCAAATCCCTATTATACAATGCTCTTTTGGAATGTTTCTGCACATTCAGGACTTTCTTCTCGCTGTTAATATATAGCAGAATGTTCTTCACATCTGCTTTTAATGATTTCAAACAAGCGGCATCATCCATAAGTAAAAAATCGAAATGTACCATTTCATAAATCTTATTCATGACACTCAGTAAAATATCATTTAAAAGCTCATATTTATCTTGAAAATGAGTATAAAAAGTAGAACGATTGATACCTGCCTTTTCAACGATATTATTTATGGTAATATCCTTGAATGGCTTCTGGGACAGTAATTCTCTGAACGCAATTTCTATCTTGTTATGGGTGTTTTCTTTTTTTACATATACCTTTCCCATGTTTGTTCAATACTCCTTTTCGTACATTTTTGAGACCGTTTCAAGTTTTGTGTAAACTCAAAAAACTGATATAAGATATGTCATTAGTTA
>NZ_JAXXBR010000112.1:0-17979 GCF_037242085.1 Alitiscatomonas sp.
TTTTTCTTTATTTTATCGTTGATTTTATCTATCAAAATCAATTTTCCCATTTTTACTGCACAGAGCCAGCTTATTCAGCCGGCTCAGCATCAGATTTATCCGCTATAAATCACTTCCCTAACCACCAGATCTTCCTCCATTTCTCTCGGCACATTCATGTGTCTTATCCAATCCATAGCATCCATTCCCCTATCCGGTGCCGGATTCTTTTCCAACAGTCCTGCCATGATGACTTCTACTCTCTTCTCCGCAATTTCCTGCACTTCATACAAATGTGGAAACAGCTGCTCCGTCAGCACCCGATCATCAAAAAACATTGGATTCTGTTCCTCCAGAAATTCTCTGCGCATTCTGCCGTACTTATTCAAAAATTTATCTTCCACTGACTGGAATTCGATTACCGGGATGAAACAGTATCTCACAGGCATACAGTCTTTCTGCTTCTTCATCATAGTTTCCTCCGTGATTTTTATATTTTCACAGCGGAAATCGGTTCAAGATGTGCATTTTTCATATCGGAGTTTCAAAAAAATTGGCATACAAAATGGCGTACCTAAGGGTGGTTGAGTGCAGAAAATCTTTGATTTTAAAGATATTTTCTAGGATCGGCTGATATCATGCCATTACAAATAAATATCACCTTCTATCCCTACAACCGGTCATACTTATCTGCCTTCCCCTTTGCCTTCTCAACCGGGTATTTAGCCTCATTCATCGTCATTTTCATATTCACGATCTCGTCTGCATCTAATCCCAATTTATCCAGTAAATTCTGACTGTATACCATAACGTCTGCAAGCTCTTCCTTGACATGCTGAAGATCATATTCTCCATCCGACCATTGAAAGCACTCCAGCAATTCCGCCGCCTCGATAACGATCGATTTTGCAAGGTTCGCTGGTGAATGAAACTGATCCCAGTCGCGGTCCTCTGTAAACTTTCTGATTCTGTCTATGGTTTCCTGTTTCATAATTACTCCCTTTCCCTCTCTGCTCTGAGCAGTGCCGCCCGAAGCTCTGGGTCACACGCATATATGTACAGCCCATTTACTCCCCGTGTCATGAGCACCCTCACTTCATGCTGGATCAATATTTCGCCAAATTTCTGTTTCGTCCCGTCCGATAAAGTTCTGTTCCGGACCGCTTTTTCATTGCGGCTGGCAGACGGATCGAATATTATTTTCCCATCCCTGTATTTCACAGAAGGCCCCAGGATCACGCCCGCATAGTTTAGATCAAATCCCTGGATCGTAAATGTAGAGCCCACCTCGTTGATGGTCTGCGGCTGTTCAGCCCATGACAGTCCTTTTAATCTTCTTTTTCCTGTCTCGAAAGATCCGCCTCTAATTCCCTGTTCCATGGTTTATGCCAGTTTCCTATGAACACCTCCCAATATTTCATTAGCCGGTCTTCTGGCTTACGGCCGGAACTATATTCCCAATCATACGTTGCTATGATCCTTGACAGCATAGAATCACTCTCTTTAGCCCTTTTCTGGATCTCCAGATCGAGCAATTCTGGTTCATCAAAAATTTTGATGCTATATCCGCCTATTATCCTTGGGATCTTCTTCAATTCTCTTCTCTTTGTAAAAGCATCGATCCAGTCCATGGTTTCTTCATCGACCTGCATACGAAGCTGCTTATCCAGCACGATGTGATTGCCCGATCGTTTTGCCTGGTTTCGAAACCCTTCAAGGATCTGCGCTTCCCAAAACTGCTCTGCTGTAAGGATTTGGTTTTCATCAAACATTACGATCGTCACCCGTGCTCTGTCGATAATATCTTTTAGCTGATTTTTACCTCTATATGATTGCTTTCCTTGTGTAAGCAGCAAATGCGCTTCATCTACAAATGCTACATCCACAGGCTCGTCCTCAGAATGACTGTTAATAAATGCAGTAGGTTTACTCACGACCTTTCCATACTTTCCAGTCAAACCCAATTTTTCTGCTATCTGCTCGTACACCGTAATCTGCTCATCGTGGTTAACCAGAAGCTGGCAGTTCAGATCCTTATTATTTTCTTCTGCCATACAATACAATTCATAAAAGGTACTGCTGTTGAGAACCGTCTTTCCAGTACCAGCCTCTCCGTCAATAAAAATAAGCTGCTTTGCTTCTCCACTCTTTCGTGCTTTTGCAACCTTCTCGATAATCAGGTCTTTCGCTCTTTCCTGGTCTTTTGTAAGCTTATGGAGCGGCGAAGCCTTATATATTGCGGAATCTTTTATTGCACTTTCTGCTGGAAACAGGATTCCGTTTTCCTTGCGCAGCCCTTTCCATATCTTACCAAAGATTTCATCCAGTTCTTCCATTGGATAATAGCTTGCCTGTGGATTATCACGCAGATTATGTAAATGTTTTACACATTCAACGCTCATCATATAATGCATTAAACGGTTTTCTATATCAAGCGTTAATGATTTATTAAAATGTTCGTGTCCAATGATAAACAAACTGGCGTTTTTTTCCGCCAGCCTGCTCTGCCATCTTGATCTGTCAAATGACAGGTCATAGTGTTGGCGCGTTCTTTTAAAAATATCATTTGATTCACCGACATAAACTTCATATTCGCCATCTTCTTCCCAGTTATGAATATACACCGTTGGAAAGTTCCTGATGATTTCCTGCGTTCTCTCATCTTCGGCAGGCAAGGACACCATTTCAAAGAAATCCAAAGCATCCCGGCTGTCTTTTATGTTCTTGATAATTGGCGGTGCTACATGAATGCCCATTTTCTCCTGCCTTTCTTATCTTTTGTGCATCAACTGTCGAAAACAGTCAATACCCCATCAACTCCACCTCTGGCTTTTACCCCTCTATACACAAGATTGAAATTCACCTTTGTAAACTTCCCCATTTTTAGTATCTGGCCGCTGCAAATGAGGTTCTATATATTGAGATCCGCTGCTCGTTATCTATATTATAGTATATTCCATCTGAAAAATAGTTTCAATTATTTTCCCCCTTTCTTTTCCCCGTCTCCTCGCCTTCTTCATGCCCGCCAGAACCCCAGTTTTTTACAAACAATCCTTTGGGATATCCCTCACCTGCCCGGTATATGGAGATCCATCCACTTTATCTGAAAGCTCAATTCCTAAAAAATCTGCACAAAAAAGAAGCCCTCCCGGCCAGTTCACTGGACACGGTCAGGCTTCTTATGGTCATACCGTTCTAAAGGTTGTTCTTCCGTTCTTTTCTGTGTTTTTCCGTTCTGCTAAGTGTCTTTCCGTCCTCTTTTATGTTTTTCCGTTCTGCTAAGTGTCTTTCCGTCCTATTTTATGTATTCCCGTTCTAATGATTGTACTTCCGTTCCACATGTGGTTGTTTATTCTGATCAGATTTTATGTTTCAGCTTCGCTCTTATTTGCCAGCTGCTGCTTTTGCTTCTTTGATCTTCTGGGTAAGAACCGGAACGATCTTGTTCAGGTCGCCTACTACGCCGTAATCGGCAACGTCGAAGATCGGAGCAGACTCATCTTTGTTGATGGCAATGATGATGTCGGACTCTTCCATACCAGCCACGTGCTGGATCGCTCCGGAGATACCGATGGCAAAGTAAACATGGGGACGAACGGTCTTGCCAGTCTGTCCAACCTGAAGATCCTTCGGCTTCCAGCCAGCGTCTACAACTGCACGGGAGCAGCTTACGGTGCCGCCGATGGCCTCAGCCAGCTCGTCGAGGATCTTGAAGTTCTCCGGGCTTCCTACGCCACGGCCGCCGGAAACAAGGATCTTTGCATCCATGATATCGGCAACGTTGGAAACAGCCTTAACGACTTCCATGATCTCAACGTATTTCTCGTTGGGAACAAATCCGGGATTGAACTCTTCGATCTCGGCCTTTCTTCCAGCCTCACGCGGAAGCTTCTGCATAACGCCGGGACGAACGGTTGCCATCTGCGGACGGAATTCCGGGCAGGCGATGGTTGCGATGGTGTTTCCGCCGAATGCCGGACGGGTCATGAGAAGCTGGTTGTGCTTCTGCTCCTTGCCCGGTGTGGGAACCAGCGGGAAATCGCCGATATCCAGCTGTGTACAGTCAGCGGTCAGACCTGTATGGATGCGTGCGCAGACACGGGGACCAAGGTCACGGCCGATGGCTGTTGCACCGATCAGGAATACGTCCGGTTTGTACTTCTCGATCACAGATGCCAGAGCATGGGTATAGGGCTCAGTTCTGTACTCTTTTAATTCCGGATCATCTACAACGATGACTCTGTCAGCGCCGTACTCGCCAAGGATCTCAGTCAGTCCCATTACGTTGGAACCTACTAAAACTGCTGTTACAGTAGTATTTAAATCTTTTGCTAAGTCTTTACCTTTGCCGATCAGCTCCAAAGCGATGCTGCTCACTTCGTTATCAACCTGCTGCGCAAAGACATATACACCCTTATATTCTTCCAAGTTCATTACTGTTCACCACTTTCTTTATTCTATGAATTCGCTTTTTGACGTAGCTGTATCTTACAGCACGTGCTTCTCTGTAAGTTTGTCCACAATGTAATTTACAGAAGCTGTCGGATCCAGAACAACCTTTTCACCGGCGCCCTTTCTTACCTTGTCAGATGCCTTTGCGATCTGAGTCGGGGATCCCTTCAGACCCAGGTTGGAGTCCAGAACGTCCTTTAAGTCGTTTCTGCCCCATACAGTGATGTCCTTCTTATATGCGTCAAAGATTCCGCCCGGAGTCATGTAACGCGGCTCATTTAATTCAGAAAGTGCTGTGATCAGACACGGCATCTTTGCTTTTAACATATGATATCTGTCATCATACTGACGTTTTACGATCACAGAATCGCCGTCGATCTGGATCTCCTGTGCATAGCTGATTACCGGGATCCCAAGATGCTCGGAGATCTGCGGTCCAACCTGTGCGGTATCTCCATCGATCGCCTGACGGCCCGTGATGATCAGATCGTAATCCAGGTTTCTTAAAGCGCCTGCAAGAGTCTGGGATGTGGCCCATGTGTCTGCACCGCCGAGCACACGGTCTGTAACGAGGATACCGTTATCAGCGCCCATAGCCATAGCCTCACGAAGAACCTCCTCAGCCTTCGGAAGACCCATGGTAACAACTGTAACCTCTGCACCATACTGGTCCTTTAAGCGGAGAGCTGCCTCCAGACCTGCCTTATCATCCGGGTTCATGATTGTGAGCATTGCTGCTCTGTCAAGAGTTCCATCTGGTTTAAACTTTACGCCGCCCTTAGTATCCGGCACCTGTTTAATACAAACAACTACTTTCACTGTATTTCACTCCTTAATTATTCGTTTATTTTCCGGTTTTTTTCGTGCTGTCAGATCTTATTTTAACAGAGCGCTGGAGATTACCATTCTCTGAACTTCGCTGGTACCCTCATAGATCTCTGTGATCTTCGCATCGCGCATCATGCGCTCTACGTCGTACTCTCTGATGTAGCCATAACCACCGTGGAGCTGGACAGCCTTGGTTGTTACTTCCATAGCAACCTCTGCTGCATACAGTTTTGCCATAGCTGCTTCAACAGAATATGTCTTCTGTGTTGCCTTTGCAACGGCTGCGCGGTATACCATGTACTGTGCGGCCTGTACCTTTGTCGCCATATCAGCAAGCTGGAACTGTGTATTCTGGAACTGACCGATCGCGCGGCCGAACTGCTTTCTTTCCTTTACATACTCGATGGTTCTCTCCAGAGCGCCCTCTGCAAGGCCAAGAGCCTGGGCAGCAATACCGATACGTCCGCCGTCAAGAGTATGCATGGCGATCTTGAAGCCCTCGCCCTGCTTTCCTAACATGTTTTCCTTCGGAATGCGGCAGTCTGTAAAGATCAGCTCGTATGTAGCGGATCCTCTGATACCCATCTTCTTCTCTTTTGTACCGAAGCTGAAGCCCGGAGTTCCTTTTTCCACCAGGAATGCGGAGATCTCCTTCTGCATTCTGCCTCTCTTCTCAACCATGCCTGTAACGGCGATGATCACATAAACGTCAGCCTCTTTACCGTTTGTGATAAAGATCTTGGAGCCGTTTAATACCCACTCGTCGCCGTCCAGAACAGCCTTTGTCTGCTGACCCTGGGCGTCTGTACCAGCGCCCGGCTCAGTTAAGCCGAATGCGCCTAACTTCTCGCCCTTTGCCAGCGGAACCAGATATTTCTGCTTCTGCTCTTCTGTACCATAGGTCTGGATCGGATCACAGCAAAGAGAGGTATGTGCGGAAACGATAACGCCTGTGGTACCGCATACCTTGGACAGCTCCTCTACGCACATTGCATAGCAGAGCGGGTCGCAGCCCTGTCCGCCGTATTCCTTCGGAACCGGAATTCCCAGGAAACCGTTCTTAGCCATTTTTTCAACGGTCTCTCTCGGGAAATGCTCTGTCTCGTCAACTTCCTGAGCGAGAGGCTTAACTTCTTTTTCAGCGAAATCATGGAATAATGTTCTCGCCATCTCATGCTCTTTACTTAATGTAAAATCCATGTTTTTAGTTCCTCCTTGTGAATTGTATCATATATAACATAAGAGAATGTGGATGCGGCATCCTCTCTATGTTCCCAGACATACAGTCCGGCCCGTGGGAATCCCCGCGGGCTGGACCCGTTTTCCTTCCCGGTAATTCCTAGCGGGAATAGTCATAAAATCCCTTGCCGGTCTTCTGTCCCAGAAGGCCTCCGCGCACCATCTTCTTAAGAAGCGGATGGGGACGGTATTTGGGATCTCCTGTTTCTGTTTCCAGAACGTTCATGATAGCCAGGACCACGTCCAGGCCGATCAGGTCGCCCAGGGCCAGGGGGCCCATGGGATGGTTTGCGCCCAGCTTCATGGCTGTATCGATGCCTTCCACAGACGCAACGCCTTCGGCGTAAATACCGATGGCCTCATTGATCATTGGGATCAGGATCCGGTTTACGACGAAACCGGCGGCCTCCTCCACCTGTACCGGCGTTTTTCCGATCTCCTCAGAGATCTTCTTTACCGTCTCAACCGCTTCGGGATCCGTATTCAGTCCCGCGATGACCTCCACCAGCTTCATCACCGGAGCCGGATTAAAGAAATGCATTCCCACCACATGGCGGTTAATGCCTGCTCCGATCTCTGTGATGGACAGGGAAGAGGTATTGGTAGCGAAGATACACTCCGGCTTGCAGATCGCGTCCAGCTCTCTGAAGGTCTGCTTCTTGATCTCCATATTTTCAATGGCAGCCTCCACGATCAGATCACAGTCTCCGCAGATATCCTTCACACCTGTGGTGATCTTTGCAAGGATCTTATCTGCGTCCTCCTGGGTCATCTTCCCCTTGGCGATCCTTTTTTCAAACCCTTTTGCAATTTTATTTTTACCATTTGCAGCAAACGTCTCATTGATATCGCAGAGCATTACTTCATAGCCCTCTGTCTGGGCAAATGCCTGTGCGATCCCGGAACCCATGGTTCCGGCTCCAATCACACCAACCTTCATGATTCTGCCTCCTTACGTTTATGGGGGAGCTCCCCCGCCATTACCGGTTGTTGAATTTTTCAACCTTCCGTTTTTCAAGAAAAGCCTTCATTCCCTCTCTCTGGTCCTCTGTCTCGAAGCACTCGGAGAAATACTGCTCCTCTATGGCGATGGCATGGTCCAGATCCGAGAGGAACCCGTCCGTCACCGCCCGCTTGCTGTTTCTCACAGCGATGGGCGCGTTGGACGCGATCTTCTGTGCCAGCTTCATGACTGCCGGCATCAGCTCCTCTCTGGGATATACGCCGTTTACCAGGCCGATCCTGTATGCTTCATCGGCTTTGATGTTCTGGCCGGTGAATACCATTTCTTTTGCCTTTCCGGTCCCAACGACTCTCACAAGGCGCTGGGTCCCTCCAAAGCCCGGGGTGATCCCCAGGCCCACCTCCGGCTGCCCGAACACTGCATTGTCGGAGCAGTAGCGGATGTCACAGCTCATGGCCAGCTCGTTGCCGCCGCCAAGGGCAAATCCATTGACAGCCGCAATGGTGGGGATCGGAAGCGTTTCCAGCTTCCTGAAGATATCGTTTCCGAATTTTCCGAATTCACGGCCTTCCTTTACGGTCATAGTGCTCATGGCCGCAATGTCGGCTCCGGCCACAAAGGCCTTCTCCCCGGCTCCGGTCACGATGACGGCCCTTGTCTCATCCAGATTGATATTGTCGATCACAGCATCCAGGTCCTTTAATACCTGGACATTTAACGCATTCAAAGCTTCCGGGCGGTTGATGGTGATCACGCCAACATAGCCGTCCTGCTCGTATGTAACAAAGCTCATTCCGGTCGCCTCCTGCTCAGTTTAAGATCAATCCCTCTTTACGATGGTGGCGCAGCCCATGCCGCCGCCGATGCAGAGCGTTGCAAGACCTGTCTTTGCATCCATCTTCTGCATTTCGTGGAGCAGGGTCACCAGGATACGGCAGCCGGACGCTCCCACCGGATGGCCCAGGGCGATGGCTCCGCCGTTGGGATTTAATTTTTCCAGATCAAAACCAAGCTCTTTTCCTACTGCCACAGACTGGGCGGCAAATGCCTCGTTGGCCTCGATCACGTCAAAATCGCCGATCTCCATTCCAGCCTTTGCCATTACCTTCTTCGTGGCAGCCACGGGACCGATGCCCATGATACGGGGCTCAACGCCTGCAAGGGCTCCGGCTACCCATGTGGCCATGGGAGTAACGCCCAGCTCCTTCGCCTTCTCTTCGCTCATCACTACAACAGCTGCTGCACCGTCGTTGATGCCGGAGGCGTTGCCTGCGGTCACCATACCGTCTTTCTTAAACGCCGGACGCAGCTTTCCAAGAGCCTCCATATTGGAGCCTGCTCTGGGGCCCTCGTCCGTATCTACAAGGATGGTGGTTTTCTTTGTTTTTACCTCCACCGGAACGATCTCATCCTTAAATGCGCCTGCCTTCTGGGCTGCCTCGCACTTGTTCTGGCTCACCATAGCGAACTTGTCCAGTTCTTCTCTTGTGAGTCCCCACTGGTCGCAGATATTTTCGGCAGTGATTCCCATGTGGTAATGGTTGAATGCATCCCATAACGCGTCGTTTACCATCGTATCCACCAGCTCGGCATTGCCCATGCGGTAGCCGTAGCGGCCCTTCATCATCGCATAGGGAGCCAGGGACATGTTCTCGCAGCCGCCGGCAACGACGATATCTGCATCGCCTGCCTCGATCATCTGGGCTGCCATGTTGACGCTCTGTAAACCAGAACCGCATACCACGTTAATGGTAACTGCCGGAACCTCGATGGGAAGTCCTGCATTGATGGAAGCCTGACGGGCCACGTTCTGTCCCTGTCCGGCCTGGATCACACAGCCCATGTAGACCTGGTCCACCTGGTCGGGAGCCACACCGGCTCTCTTTAAGGCCTCCCTGATCACAACCGCGCCCAGATCAGCCGCCGGTACGGTGCTTAAAGCGCCTCCCATTGTGCCGATGGCTGTACGGCATGCACCTGCCAGTACGATTTTCTTTGCCATATGATTTTCCTCCTCATTATACCATCGCCGGAGGTCGGAAAAAGCCCGTATCCTCCGACAATATGATGTATCATAATCATATCACCAAATAATTGGCCTGTCAAATAACAAGCATGGTTTTTCATGTATTTTTTATAAACATTCAGCCTTCTTTTTTTATAATTTCGTGAAATTATTGACCGTCCATTTAGAAAATGCTAAAATGAAAAATGAATAAAAATTCTGCCCGGGTTTCTGGCTCCGGACAGTGAAAGAATATCTTAGAAATGAGGTCCTAAACCATGGATATCAGAAAAATGTATCAGGACAAGCTTGTGTCCGCCAGCGAAGCGGCAAAAACCGTAAAATCCGGCGACTGGGTCGATTACGCCTGGACTACCAGCACTCCGGTGGCTGTGGATGCGGAGATCGCCAAAAGGCTTCCGGAGCTTTATAACGTCAACTTCCGCGGCGGCATCCTCATGTGGGTCCCCGAGATCTTCAAGATCGAAAACCCGGCTGACCACTTCACCTGGAACTCCTGGCATATGAGCGGCATCGAGAGAAAAGCCATAGCCCAGGGCTTTGCCTTCTATGGCCCCATGCGCTATTCGGAGCTGCCCCGCTTCTACCGGGATATGTCCGAAGAAAACCGTCCGGACGTGGCCGTCTTCCAGGCAGCCCCCATGGACGAGCACGGCTTCTTTAACTTCGGCCCCAACGCATCCCACCTGGCTGCTGTCTGCGAGACTTCCAGGACCGTGATCGTGGAGGTCAATGAAAATATGCCGGTCTGCTACGGCGGAACTGAAGAAGGCATCCACATCTCCAAAGTAGATATGATCGTAGAGGGCGATAATCCTTCTATCCCGGAAATGGCCGGAGCCCCCGCCACAGAGGTGGACGAGGCCGTGGCAAAGCTGATCGTAAACGAGATCCCCGACGGTGCCTGCTTACAGTTAGGCATCGGCGGAATGCCCAACGCCGTCGGCTCCCTGATCGCAAAATCTGACTTAAAGGATCTGGGCGTCCATACAGAAATGTATGTGGATGCCTTCGTCGATATCGCCATGGCCGGAAAGATCACCGGCGCAAAGAAAAATATCGATAAAGGCCGCCAGGTCTACGGCTTCGGCGCAGGTACAAAAAAGCTGTACGACTATCTGAACCGGAATCCGGAATGTATGTCTGCTCCCGTAAGCTACACCAACGACATCCGCACCATCTCTGCCCTGGATAACTTCATGTCCATCAACAACGCCGTGGACCTGGATCTGTTCGGACAGGTAAATGCCGAATCCGCAGGGATCAAGCACATCAGCGGCGCCGGCGGACAGCTGGATTTCGTTCTGGGCGCATACCTTTCCAAGGGCGGAAAGAGCTTCATCTGCTGCTCCTCCACCTTTAAGACAAAGGACGGCCAGTTAAAATCCCGGATCCTTCCCACCTTAAATCCGGGCTCCATCGTTACAGACACCCGTGCCAATACCCATCACCTGGTAACGGAGTACGGCATGGTGAACTTAAAGGGCCTGTCCACCTGGCAGAGGGCTGAGGCCATCATCTCCATCGCCCATCCCCAGTTCCGCGACGAGCTCATTGCCGAAGCGGAAAAAATGCACATCTGGAGACGCAGCAATAAACGGTAAGGACCAGAAACGCTGCATCCATCCTGAACCTCATAAAATTTCAGTGGCCGTCCCGGGAGCTGTTCCAGCTTCCAGGGCGGCCATTTTTTTCTGCTCCGTCTTTCTTTTTTATTCCTCCTCCACCCGGATCCCCTCTTCCTGGGACAGCTTCTGTCTGCAGAGCCTTAAAAGGTGCTCCTGGTACGGTGAGCGGTCGTCCAGCCGGTCCAGGTAATAAAGGGTCCGGCTTGGCGGCTCCACATCCAGGGTATGGATGGACACCGGCGCATCCCTTAAGACCGTCCTGGCAATGGAGATGGGAAGAAACGCCCAGTTATCCCCGCTCTGGGTAAAGTACTGAAGAAATCCCATCTCGTCCAGATACATCCTGGGAATGGCTTTATCTCCAAAAAAATAGCTGTGCCAGGCTTCAAAATTCCGGTCCCACATGGTGCGGATCTCCAGCTGCGGATCCAGCTCCCGGATCCTCACATGCTCCGGCAGGTTCAGCTCCTTTCCCGCCACCAGGCAGAGCTTCTCCTTAAAAAGGATATGGGTTCCGACTGAAGAAGAATAAATGGGATCTGTGATAAAGGCTATGTCCACGGACCGGTTGCCCACATAGGAATAAGCCTCGCTGGAGTGAAGGGTCGATACGTGGAGGCTGCATTCCGGATTCTCCTTCATAAAGGTGCGGAACACTGTGGGAAGCATGAACGCCAGCAGGCTCCCCACGCTGGCCACATAAAAGTTTCTGGACGGCGCTAAAAGCGCCGCCTCCCGGGTCTCGTTCCACAGGGCCTGCCACCGGTGGGCGATCCCGATGAAGGCGTGGCCCTGACGGGTCAGCTCCACCCTTCTGAGGCCCTTCCCACGGACAAAAAGAGGATATCCCAGCTCCTCCTCCATGGCGCGGATCCTGCGCCCCAGAGCCGGCTGGGTCACGTAAAGGGCCTCGGCGGCGGCAGAAAAGCTGCCCGTTTCTGTTATCTTTAAGAATGCTTCGATCTCCAGGAATGTCATATACAGCCTCCCCCTGCCCAAAATGTTAATAGTTATTAACATTATATCAAAAAATTAAACATTTTACAACGAAAGCCGGGAGTGTTATAGTATGCCCATGAGAAAAAACAACAGGAACGCGGCTTCGGATCCACCGCTTCCCAGGAATGAATGTCTTGATTCTAAGGAGGGATCAATATGACCATGGAACTGAACGAGCTTTGGGAAAACTGTGAGCCCAACGATTAAATACGGGATTCAGGGGCCTTCCTTCCCCTTTCCATATTGATATTAATACTGAAAAAAACCGCCGCGTATCTGGTATGCAGCGGTTTTTTCCGTATGGAGCAGCGGCTCTCCGGGACGATCCTACGCCCCGGCGCGGCCAGAGCGGCGGCGTTTTACAAGCCACAGGAGAGCCAGGACTGCCAGGGAGACTCCCGAAAGGATCGCTCCCGGCACAAGTCCTCCGGGCATGTAGATTAAGGAGATCTCATGGGTCCCCGCTTCCACCGGAACAGACAGGAATGCCTCCAGGATCTTTTCCCCCTCCGCCGGCTGACCGTCGATGGTGATGGTCCAGCCCTCATCATAGGGGATGGAAAGGAACAAAGTACCGGATTCTGCAGCAGTTACCGTTCCTGTAAGCTTCGTGTCCCTCCAGCTGTCCAGGTGGAGCGGCGACTGGGACAGGCGGTCATGGACCTGGATCATGGCCCTGGGAGAGAAACGGTAAACGGCTGCCGTAAGAGTCTCCCCGGACTCTCCCGGCGTCAGGGTGATCCGGCTCCCCTCAGAAAGATTTCCCATTTCCAGCAGGTATCCCCGGTCCACATTGCTGAAATTCTTTTCTCCCGATGGCAGGGAGGCCTTGACATTCTTTACCTTTTTATTCTGGATATATACATAATATTCCCCGGCCATATCCGCGGTGAAGGTACACCCAGATCCGGAAACCTCTGTCTCCACCGGCACCAGGACATCGTCGGTTCCCAAAAGCAGGCACAGATCATTCTGCACCTCCGCCGGATTCTCCATCTGATACTGCCAGTTGTCCGCCAGATCGTAAGGAAGGACAAAGCCCAGAGGCAGGGTATACAGATTCTCATACAGGTAGGTCCCTCCGCTCTCCTGGATGTAATTGACCAGATCCGTATTGGGAATATATTCCGAATACAGGGCATAGCGGACCGACAGCAGGCTGTCCACCAGTGGGGTGCTCCCAGTGATGCTGTATGCATTGGTGGAGGCCTCGCAGCCCATGCGCTTGAAAAACTTCGTCAGATCTGCGTTTGCAGTGGAGGAAAACAGGGATACAGACGGAAAATTCATCCATGCTCCGTCATTTTTTGTCTTTCTCGTTTTTTTCTCCACCCGATAAAAGTCCTCCGCCGGCTCCAGCTTCTCCATCAGAGCCTGCACCTCTTTATTATCCCTGGTGTAAGCCTCCCGGCTGGTGGTGGTGACGCTGGTGACTGTGGTATTGACGGCCGCCTCCACAGCCACCAGGGCCAGGGCCAGAAACGCCGCCAGTTCTCTTCTTCTCTTCTTATATAAATATATGAGTCCCGTATAGGCCGCCAGGAAGAGGATGGCCACGTAATATACAGCAAAGTGGAAATGCTCCTGCTCCACCAGCTTTTCCGCCAGGATCACAAAGCAGACGCTTCCCCAGAACGCCGCGGCCACATGGCGCCTGGGAATATCCCGCAAATACTGGAACGCCCGGAAGCAGACAAACAGCATGAGGAAAATATAAATAAACGACTGGCGGCAGGGGAGGCTGTTGGGATAGTGGAGCCCGTGCCAGATAAAATTCAGGGCGTTCACGGAGAAGCTGGCAAAAAAGATCAGCAGCAGGCCGCAGTAAACGGTTTTTTCCTTTGCAGAGATCTTTTTGCACGCCAGGTACAGCAGGAAGAATAAAAATACCGCCACGCCGCAGTAAATATTGGGCCAGTGGTCCAGCCCCGTCTCCGTCTCCACATTGCCGATGTGGCGGGCCAGCATGTCAAAGATCGGGAAATAGGACGTAAGGGTCTTTGGAAAATTCATATTTCCCGAAGCCGTGCTCTTTAAAACGGCCACCTCCGGCAGAAGCACAAGGGCCGCCAGCCCTCCGGCGATCAAGGAAAAGAGCCCGAACCGGACGCAGGCCATCACGTATTTTTTTATGGGCCCTGGCTTCTCCAGGATCAGAAGGGCAATAAAATACAGCACCATGAACAGGCAGGTCATGATGGAAATATAATAGTTGGAAAGGATGGAAAGCCCCAGTGTGATGCAGTAAAAAAATCCATTCCCGTTCTTCACCAGCCGCTCCAGTCCAAGAACGATCAGCGGGAACAGGATGATGCAGTCCAGCCACATGATATTCCAGCTGTACGCAGCCATATAGCCGGAAAGGGCATAAAAGATCCCGAAATATCCAACCGCAGCCGTTTCTGTATGGCAGTGCTTTCTCAGATACCAGGCGAAGCTCAGGCCCGAAAGACCGATCTTCACAACGATCATACCGGTCATAAACTCGATGATATACGCCTTGGGGCACAGGATCACCAGCCAGTTTAAGGGGCTGGCCAGGTAATAGGCATAAAGGGCCGCAAAATTGACTCCCATCCCCACATCCCAGCTGTACAAAAGACTGCCTCCGGTCCGCAGCTTATGCTGGAATTCCGAGAAGAACGGCGCATACTGATGGTACATGTCCGTCCGTAAAAAGCTCTCCTCACCAAAGGGGAAGATCCCTCTCTGGATAAAAATGATGATCATAATGACCACCGGAACAAAAAATGCAATGACCAGCCCGTCTCCCGGCCGGATCAGGGTCGATCTTTTTCTGCTGTTTGGTTCCATGACTCCAGGCACTCCTTTTTCTGTCCGTTAATTTTTATGGGTAAAGATCACCAGCTTGCTGAGCACGTAGTTTAAAACCACCACCACCACGGAAATGGCCAGCTTGCAGATAAAAAATTCCATTTTTAGGATATCCACCATGATGAAAATGGCGGCCAGATTAAATAAAAAGGTGGCGATCCGGCACAGGACGAAGGAGGTAAATTCCCCCCATACGGCCCTGGGCTCCATGGTATGGCTTCCAAACACCCACCACTTATTGGTCACAAAGGCAAAGAGCACTGCCGCCGCCCAGGCAATGGACTGGGCGGGCACCGGGTCCATATGGGCCAGATAAAACAGGCCGTTGGAGATCACATAGTCAATGAGGGTCGTAAGGACTCCAAAGACCAGATACGCCGCTCCCTCCCGGACGGTCCCATGATTTCGGCTTCCGGCCGTTCCATCCGCTTCTTTCTTTATATGTTTCATTTTCTTCTCCCATATCTTAGATCTTATCTTTAAAAATCTTCCCTCATTTTATTATAGCCCGGCAAAAAAGTAAAGGGACTGGGCCCAAAATCTAAGGCCCAGTCCCAAAAAGACGAAAAATATGAAATTCTATCCAGCGTGCTGACGCTTATGCCTCCAGTAATTTGTCGATGCTCACTAACTTCACGCATACGCAGAATATCTCTGCAGCCAGCTTTAAGTCCTCTAAGGACGGGAAGGACGGAGCGATACGGATGTTGGAGTCGTGGGGATCCTTACCATACGGGAAGGTCGCGCCTGCGCCTGTCATCACAACGCCTGCCTCTTTACACTTTGCAACGATCGCTTTGGCGCAGCCGTCTAAAGCGTCAAAGGATACGAAATATCCGCCCTGGGGCTTGGTCCACTGACCGATCTCAAGGCCTGCCAACTCTCTGTTTAAGATCTCGTCCACAGCCTCGAATCTGGGACGAAGGAGCTCGGCGTGCTTCGCCATATGGGCCTTGATGCCGTCTAAGTTCTTGAAGAAACGTACATGACGGAGCTGGTTGATCTTATCGTGGCTGATCAGCTGGTTATTCATCTGCTTCTTGATATCCTCGATGTTGGCCTTGGAGGTAGCGATGGCAGAAATTCCGGCGCCCGGGAAGGTGACCTTTGCGGTGGAGCCGAATTTATATACCATATCCGGGTTTCCAGCCTTTTCACACTCGGAAAGGATATCCAGAACGTGGCACGGATGATCCGGATACAGGTGATGTACGCAGTAAGCGTTATCCCAGTAAATACGGAAATCCTTTGCAGCCGGTTTTAAGTTTGCAAAGCGTTTTACGACCTCGTCAGAGTAGCACTGGCCGGACGGGTTGGAGTAAAGCGGTACGCACCAGATTCCCTTTACAGCCTCGTCGTTGTTTACATACTGCTCTACCAGATCCATATCCGGGCCGTCCTCATGGAGCGGGATATTGATCATTTCGATGCCGAAGAACTGGGTAATGGCAAAGTGTCTGTCATAGCCGGGAACCGGGCAGAGGAATTTCACCTTGTCCAGCTTGCACCAGGGCGTATTTCCCATTACGCCGTGGGTATAGGAACGGGATACGGTATCGTACATTAAAGTAAGGCTGGCACTTCCGTACATGATCACGTTCTCAGCGGGAGCGTCCATCATTCCGCCCATTAATTCCTTTGCTTCCTGGATACCGGTCAGAACACCGTAGTTTCTCACATCGCCGTCAGCGGTCATGAAATCGCTCTTGCTGTTTAAAACATCCAGCATCGGAAGAGACAGATCTAACTGGTCCGGGCTTGGCTTTCCGCGGGCCATATTAAGGCTTAAATTTTTCCCCTGATACTCTTTGTAAACAGCAGTAAGCTGCTCCTTTAAGGAAGCAAGCTCCTCTTTTGACATTTCATGATATGGTTTCATGTCCCAATAACCTCCTCTTTCTTAAACACGATATAGTGATTGCGTTTTATGCTTCCATTATAATCGAATCCATCGTTTCTTACAACAAAAAAATAAAGATTCCGGCTTTATTTTCGTACATTTTTCCCAGTTCCCACAAAAGATTCTTAAGCCGGGTTCATTGACTTTTGACTTTTCTTAACGTATCATGACATTGAAGGATGAGAAAAACAAGGGGGAAAAATGCATGAATGAATGGAAACGCAGTCTTCTGACCGGGACCATCGTGGCCCTGGCGTCCCAGCTTTACTGGAACGTATTTGTATCCGGCTTCCGGATCTCCCCTGCTGTGATCCTTCTCCCGATCCTCCTTATGACCATCGGAAAAAGCATCTCCACGATCCGGATCACGGTGACAACGGCGGCGGTGGTATTCCTTTTCCGCCTCTTTCTGGCAGCCAGCGGCCTCTCCTCCTCCCCGGAAACGGCGGGACAGCTGGCCACCAACTCCATTTTCTATCTCTGCTATGGACTGCTTTTTTCTGTCCTTGTCCCCAGCAAGCCCACTGTCTCCTACCGGCGGCTGTTCCCGTCGGTGTTCCTCTGCGACCTGCTGTCCAATCTGCTGGAGGTCTGTATCTTTGAAAGCGGCCGCTCCGGGACCCTTTCCCCCTCCATGGCCGGATATCTGATCCTGGTGGCCGTTTTCCGTACCCTGCTTGCCTGTCTGTTCCTGGCGGCAGAAAGCCAGTACCGGACCCTGTTAAAAAAGGAGGAGCATGAAAACCGCTACCGGCGGCTGTTTCTTATGACCACAGGGCTGAAAAACGAGATCTATTTTATGAAGAAAAACTCCGAAGAGATCGAATCTGTCATGAGCAACGCATACCGGCTTTATGAGCGGCTGTCGGCCATGGACGTGCCCGACGACATGAAAAAAATGTCCCTGTCCATTGCCCGGGACGTCCATGAGATCAAAAAGGACTATATCCGCATCATTCAGGGCATCGAACAGGAGATCTCCGAGGAATACGACGAAAAGCAGATGAGCTTCCAGGACCTTCTCCAGATCCTGGAGGCCACCACCTATCACATCCTGGAAACCAGGCCCGTCCATATCCGTCTGGTTTTCCAGTGCTCTGACAACTTCATCACCAGAGAGCACTATGAG
>NZ_JAXXBR010000127.1:0-17892 GCF_037242085.1 Alitiscatomonas sp.
CCCCGACCCACGGCTTAGAAGGCCGTTGCTCTATCCAGCTGAGCTACAGACTCATCAAGCGGGTGATGGGAATCGAACCCACGTATCCAGCTTGGAAGGCTGGTGTTCTACCATTGAACTACACCCGCATATTCTCTTGCGAACCGTTGAAAGACTTTGGAAAACCATCGGGGTGACAGGATTCGAACCTGCGACCTCCTGGTCCCAAACCAGGCGCTCTAGCCAAGCTGAGCCACACCCCGCTTTTAAGACGCCCTTTCGTTTGCCTTACGCTCTCGGAACGCAAGTGATATTATAGCTGATGAAACCGTTTTTGTCAACTGTTTTTCATGAATTTTTTTAGGAGATTTTTATATTTCTTCGAAAACGCTTATCCCCAGATCCCCATCTGCTCCAGCTCCTGGTTCCGGTCCTCATCCTCCAGATAACAGATGGTAAAATGGGCCTCTCCCTGGCGGTCCAGCTCCATGAGCATATAGGACGGCTTCCTTCCCTCCTGACGCGGGTAGGAAAGGCTTCCAGGATTCAGGACCACCAGGCCGTCCCGGCAGTATTCCAGATGCGGCTTGTGGGTATGGCCGTACATGACGATATCCACCTTCCTTGCCCTGGCTTCATCCTTGATCCCCTCGGTCCCCAGGGATACGCCGTACATATGTCCATGGGTCAGGAGCGCCCGGTATCTCCCGATGGAGATCTCCTTTTCCCGGTCACAGAAGGAAAAGAAATCGTTGTTTCCCCGGACCACATGGATCACGCAGACATCATTATCGACCCACTCTCTGAAATATGACTCACTGCCCTCGGTGTCTCCCAGATGGATCAGCATATCGATGGGCCCGGTCTTTTCCAGCACCCGCCTGAAATTCCCATCTCTCCGGTGCGTATCGCTGACGATCAGAATCCTCATACCGCTCATGACCTCTGCTCCGCAAATTCCTTTTCCAGCAGCTCCTTCATGGCCCGGAGAGCCTTTCCCCGGTGGCTGATGGCGTTTTTCTCTTCCATGGTGATCTCTGCCGACGTTTTTCCGTATTCCGGCAGCATTAAGATCGGATCATATCCGAAACCGCCTGCCCCGGCTGGTTCATAGGCGATGCGGCCTTCCATGGTCCCGCGGGTCGTAAGGACCCTGCCGTCCGGCAGCGCCGCCGCAATGACACATACGAACCTGGCGGTCCTTTTTTCCTCCGGAACCTCTGCCAGACGATGGATCAGGTTCCAGTTTTTGATCTCATAGGAGGTCTTTTCTCCCATATATCTGGCAGAATATACGCCCGGCTCTCCGCCCAGGGCGTCCACCTCCAGGCCCGAATCGTCGGCCAGGACAATGCCGCCGGCCTCCTCCCAGACTGCCTTTGCCTTTATGACCGCATTGGCCTCAAAGGTATCCCCGTCCTCCACAATGTCCGCCTGGATGCCGGCCTCCCTCATGGAAAGGATCTCCGTCCCCAGGCCTTTTAAGATTTCGCGGATCTCCCGCATTTTTCCCTGATTGGAAGTTGCAAATATGATTCTGTGTTCCATAGCTCTCCTGCCTTTACTTTGTTCCATGGCTCCGGTCATGCTCCGTTCCCATACGTCTTCAGACACACGTTGCAGGCCTCCCTTTCCTCTGCCCGCATCCATTGTGTCCCATCAGGACTAATATACCCTTCCCCGTCGGTAATGTCAACATTTCCCCACCGGCCTCCGCCGTTATATTCAATGGCCACCGGCTGCTCCGTTCCCGGTGACCGGATCCACAGCGCCACGGCAAACCGGCTTCCTGCCTTTACCTCCACCGGCGCTTCAAAGGGGATCGTATAAAACCCGGCCTCCCCAAGCCGGCCGGACGCCAGCAGGGGCATCCGATCCCCTCCCAGCCCGGAAAGGATCTCTCGAGGCTCCATGTCCCCGGGAACTGCCGCGCCATACAGCGCATACTCCGTATCCGGGACCATGGCATAAAATCCGGCGGCCTCCACGGTTCCTTTTTCTTCTGCCTCATACACGTTGGCGCACCACGCCTCTTCCTTCCCATAGCCCAGCTGGCCGGTCCAGCCGCACAGATCCGTCTGGAAGATATGGCTGTAATTCTCCGCACTCTCCACACCGGCATAAGAAATGTTGTGGCGGCCGATCTGGGTATCTTCATAGGAAACATAAAAAAATCCCTGCTCCCCAAAGCCCTCTCCCCAGCTATTGGCGCAGAGAAAGGCCCCGTCTCCTTCCGGCTGCGGGGAAAAAGCCTCCCTGGGAAAGGAATCATCCCATCCCACGATCACCACATCGTGATTGGCCTCGTGGGCTCCGTCATAAAAATATGCGCTCCGGTCTCTTCCGCCTTGCTCCGGCAGATACAGGGAGCTCTGAACGCCTCCCGTCTCATAAACGGCACGCTTGATGGCGTCATAGTCCTTTTCTCCCAGAAGCTTCACCGTCTGGACATGGCACACCGGAGAAAGCCCCTCCGGGGAAACATGGTCCCCGTAAGGATCATCGGCCTCCGCTGCCGGCCCCTGCCAGCTTAAAAGGTAAGCCCAGGAAAGGGAATAATCTCCGCCGGCCGCCGCTGCGAGCCCGGCGCTGTTTTTATGGATCATGTGGTCCGCTGATAACGGGATCCGTTCTTCCTCCTTCATGGAAGTCTCCAGGGCCGTTACCGACGCAAACGCCCAGCAGGTGTTCTGGTCCCCCTGATCCCGGATCCATGGCCCGGCGCCGTCCTCCCGCAGATCGTACCGGGCCGGAAGGGGGAGCGGCTGCCGTTTTGCGGCCATGGATCCGCCCAGTCCAAGGGCCGCTGCCCCGGCCAGGACCCCCAGGGCCAGAACCGCCTTCCCGCGTCTCATTCTTCCCACCTCTTTCCTCACAAACCGGAGCCTCTGATCTTTACCCGTTCTGCCTTCCCGGATTTCTGGACGGGGGCTTGGGACCCATGAACTGGTAAAAATACGTTTTCATCATACCATTATAGATCTTTCGGTTCTTATCCGCCTTCCGGCCGAAATACCGCTCCGTATCCTCATAGGCTGTGATGATATAGGCGGACCAGGAATCCAGGGCCGCAAACCGCTCGCCGATGGTCTTATAAAGCTCCGGCAGGTTCTTCTTATCCTCGATCCGTTCCCCGTAGGGCGGGTTTGTAATAAGGAAGCCGTATTTCTTCGGATGGCTCAGCTGGCTCACCGGCCTCTGCTGGAAATGGATCAGATGGTCCACTCCGGCTGCCGCCGCATTGGCCCTGGCCGCCCGGACGATCTCCCCGTCGATGTCATAGCCCTGGATATCCACAGAAATATCGTCCTTCACCAGATCATTGGCCTCGTCCATGGCCTCATACCAGCACTTCTTTGGGATCAGGTTCTTCCACTCTTCTGCCAGGAATTCCCGGTTCATGCCAGGCGCCATATTGGCCGCCATCATGGCCGCCTCAATGGGAAAGGTGCCGCTGCCGCAGAAGGGATCCACCAGGATCCGGTCCGGCTTCCACGGGGTCAGCATGAGCAGGGCCGCCGCCAGCGTCTCCGTAATGGGGGCTTTACTGGTCAGAGTCCGGTACCCCCGCTTGTGCAGGGAATCGCCGGAGGTATCCATGGCCACAGTCACCACATCCTTATAAAGGAACACCCGCAGAGGATAGCTGGCCCCATCCTCAGGGAACCAGGTGATACCGTAGGCCCCCTTCATCCGCTCCACCATGGCCTTTTTCATGATGGACTGGATATCTGACGGGCTGAACAGCCTGCTCTTAATGGAGGACGCCTTGGCCACCCAGAATTTTCCATCCCGGGGGATATACTGCTCCCAGGGGATGGCCCGGGTGCCCTGGAACAGCTCCTCAAAGGTCTCCGCCTTAAAGCTCCCTACCTTTAAAAGGATCCGCTCCGTGGTCCGTAAAAATATATTGGCGCGGCAGACGGCCTCTGCGTCTCCGATAAATGTAACACGGCCATCCTCCACCTGGCTCACCTCATAGCCCAGGTCCAGGATCTCCCGCTTCATAACTGCCTCCAGCCCGAAATGGCAGGGGGCGATCAATTCAAATCTTTCCATTCGGTACCTTCCTAACTGCTCAACTCTGTTGGTTTATACTTTTCTCCATTTTAAGGGCTTTCCTGGCCTCTGTCAAATGCTTTCTGCCCTGCGGCGGGGGCCGGCCCGGCCACGGCATCACGTCTTTGGGACCGGCGGGGTCACCGCGTCCCCCCGGGACCGTCTGTCAGATGGCGGCCCCGGTAGCAGGAAAGCCCTCCGTAAACATTGACCGCCTGGTATCCGGCCCCCGAAAGGAGCCTGGCCGCCTGCATCCCCCGGCCGCCGTGGGAACAGTAAACGATCACCGGCCGTTTCCTGGAAATACCCAGAAATTTTTCTGGATCTTCAAAAAAACCAGATTGTTCTGTTATTTTTAAAATCTGCTGCACCGGCAGGTTCACAGCTCCCGCCAGATGCCCCTCCCTGTATTCCTCCGGCTCCCGCACATCCGCCAGGGTAAAATCCCTGCCCTGGTCCAGCAGCGTTTCCAGCCTGTCTGCGGAAATATTCTGAAACATACGCGCCTCCGGCCTGTACCTTCTTATGATCAGTATACGCCCGTCCCGCCGGACATGTTCCATCCCCATAAAAGCCCCTATGGGATCCGGACAGAAAAAACGGCGGAAGGATCGCTCCCGCCGCCGCTTTTTTCATGACTTTTCATGCCGTCATGCCATCAGTCGTAATTTTTGCAGTCCTGGCTGCTGTTTCTGCCGGAATTTCTGCTGCTGTTCTGGCTTTTGTTCTGACTGTTATTCTGGCTTCTGTTCTGGCCATTGTTCTGGCTGTTATTCTGGCTTCTGTTCTGGCTGTTGTTTCCTGCGTTTTCATTTCTTGTGCTGTCGTCCATATCATAGCTGTTTCTTGACATTTGAAATACCTCCTAATGGGATTCAGTTGACTACACCCATAGTATGGCTCATCCGCAGAAAACTATTCGCCGAATGTTCGTTTTAATTTTTTTAAGCACTGGCCAAAGGCCGGCACAAGGAACAGATCCGCGCAGATCCAGGCCAGTGGGCTGGCAAAGCAGGCCGGAAGGAAGCCGAACACCGGCACCAGGCAGAAGCCCACAAAGGCCCTGGCGGCCATCTCACAGACCCCAGCCAGAATGGCAAAGGTACTGAATCCCATGCCCTGGATGGCGAACCGCACCACATTCACCAGGGTCAGGGGAATATAAAACATACTGTTGCAGATCAGGAAGGTGGAGATCTGCCGGATCAGCTCCGTTTCCGATGAATCCACGAAAAGCAGGGCCAGATACCGGCCGCAAAAAAACAGCGCCGCAAAGGCCGCCGCCGAATAGGCAAAGCCCATAAGACTGGCCTTCCGCACGCCTTCCCGCACCCGGTCCAGCTTTTTCGCCCCCACGTTCTGGCCGGCCCAGGTGGCCATGGTTCCGCCCAGGGCATCAAAGGGCGTACAGAAAAACATGCTGATCTTGCTGCCGGTGGATACGGCGGCCACAGCCATGGAGCCCAGGGAATTGACGGCAGCCTGTAAGATCACGCTGCCGATGGCCGTGATGGAATACTGGAGCCCCATGGGGATGCCCATGGCACAGAGCACCCGGATCATGTCTCTGTCGGGCTTTTTTTCGTCTCCCTCCATCCTGAGGACCGGGAATTTATGGATCATGTATGCCAGACACAGAACGGCAGAGATCCCCTGGGAGACCACCGTGGCCAGGGCCGGACCGCCTACGCCCATATGGAGCACCAGGATCGTGAAAAAGTCCAGGCCGATGTTTAACACCGAGGACAGAAGAAGGAAATACACCGGCGTCTTACTGTCGCCCAGGCTCCGGATGATCCCGGCCAGGAGATTATACATATAGGTAACGGGAATTCCCATGAAGATCACAAATATGTAATCATAAGCCCCCTGGATAATGTCCTCCGGCGTGTTCATCCAGCGGAGGATGTCCATGCAGAGGACGCCCACAGCCGCCGTCATCACCACCGCAAACACTGCCGCCAGATATCCGGCGTTGGCCACGAACTTCCGCATTCCCTTGTAGTCTCCGGCTCCGAATTTCTGGGCCACCGGGATGGCAAAGCCTGTGGCCGCACCGATGCAGAAGCCGTTGATCATGAAATTGATGGAGCCGGTGGAGCCCACGGCCGCCAGGGACGTGACCCCCAGGCACTGGCCCACCACCATGGTATCCACCATGTTGTAAAACTGCTGAAATAAAAGCCCCAGAAGCATGGGGAGGGCAAAGCCCAGGATCAGCCCAAACGGCGATCCCGATGTCAGATCCTTTCCGCTTTCTCTGCTCATACGTATCCTCCTCGTCCGTATCGTTCCTCACGTCATTTTTTAAATAATTCCCTATTATAAAACCAGTTTTTTTAAATGTACAGACCGGAAAATTGCCAAAATATCCCCCGGTTTCCCCTTCCATTTCGTGAAAAGATATGATAAGATGAGAACAGGACAAACGTCCGGAAAATAATTATGCAGAGTAGATAAATGCGCGTCAAGTGCCATGCCGGACGGGGAGTTGCCGGCGGGACGAAGGGCTATGCCCGCGGTGCATCTATCGCATCCCGCTGCACCAGAAGATAAGGATCCCATATCTCCTGCTGCGGTCAGAATTCTGCAAAGGAGGTATTTTTTTATGAAGAAACTACTTGCTTTGATTTCTGATTCCTACCATGAATTCAAACACGTAAGCACCATCACCACCTGCGCTATGTTTGGCGCCATGTCCATTGTCTTAAACCAGCTCGCCACCATCCGCGTAACTCCCAATTTAAAGATCGGCTTTGGCGCCCTGCCCAACGAGCTGGTGGATTATCTGTTCGGCCCTGTGGTGGGAAGCCTGTTCGGCGGCGGCATGGACATCATCAAATTCATGCTGAAGCCCGACGGCGGCTTTATGCCTGGCTTCACCTTCAACGCCATGCTGGCTGCCTTTATTTACGGTCTCTTCCTTTATAAGAAGCCCCTGAGCCTTAAACGTATGCTGGCTGCCAAGCTGGTGGTCGCAGTTCTCTGCAACATCCTCTTAGGCACCCTGTGGCTTTCTATGATCAATGGAAAGGGCTATCTGGCCCTTCTTCCCGCCCGGGCCGTGAAAAACCTGATCCAGTGGCCGGTGGACTCCCTGATCTTCGTCCTGGTGGCCAAGACCCTGGAGCAGGCCGGCGTATTCCGGCTGGTCCGCCGCCAGCATCAATCATAAAACAGGCTGTGCGGAGCTCTCATGGCCATCCCGGCAGCGCCAGGATCCCGTGAGCCCCGCCACAGCAAAACAGCCCGCAGACACTCACATCTGCGGGCTGTTTCTATATCCTTTTATCCTTTATCCATCTGCCCGGAAGGCTGGGAAATTTTCATTAATCACCGAGGACGTTGACGATCTTTGCCGGATTCCGGTAGGTCCATTCGGAAACGCAGATGCCTGTCCTCTCGTTGGAGGCATGTACCACCTGGCCGTTGCCGATATACAGGGCCACATGGTTGATGCGCTTTCCGCTGGCATAGAATACCAGATCGCCCGGACGGATCTCTGCTGCGCTGATCTCACGGCCCTGGACAGCCTGGGATCTGGAGGAGTGGGGAAGCTCCACACCGGCTGAATGGCGCAGTACATAAGAGGTGAATCCGGAGCAGTCTGCTCCTTTATTGGGATTGGTCCCGCCGTATACATAGCGGTTTCCCACAAACTGAAGACCGTATTCCACAACAGCCTGGCGTCGTTCTGCAGAAACACGGGCTGCGGTCTCCTCCGCAGTCTCCACAGGAACCACCGGGGCTTCCTCCGGAGCGTCCTCCAGGGTCTCTTCCTCATCCTCTGCTGCCGCAGTGTTCAGATAGCCCTCGAATTCTCCGGTGGAGATCTTTGCCCACTGACCGTCTACCATTTCCAGTACGTCGTATGTATCCCCGGCCTCAGCCTGTCCCACCACCTGGGACTCTGTATCCGGCTCCGAGTACACCTCTGTGTTCTCGTCTTCCACCTGGATCAGCATGGAAGCTCCGGCCTGGTCCTCCGTATCCTTCCGTCCGGCAATGATGATCTCCGGCTCCTCCGGGCCATCCACCGCATGAAGCAGAGGTCTGGGGGCCTCCTGGTCGGCCATGGCCCTTTCCGGCGCTGCCGCTGCCATCAGTGTACAGAAACAAAAAAGTCCGGCGGTCTTCAAAATCCTGTTTGTCATATAATCCCCAATCATTACTTTTTCTTTTTCGTTTATTACAAATTTGTTAAAACTTGTTACGAAAATGATTATATTTCCAAAACATGTTTTTGTCAACCGATCTGCCGGACTTAATAATTTTTTAATATTTTCCCGTCTACCTTCTCAGGCTCTTAATAAACCACCACACCAGCAGGAGCATCAGCACCGGTCCGGCAAACCGTACCAGCAGTGCGAAGATGCCCCCCAGGAGCCTGAATACCGCAGAGAATACAACAAAGACTGCCAGCATTAAAAGCAGCTTCCAGTACCATTTGCTCAGGTCAAAGTAGTGGACGTGCGAGGAGGTCTCCGACTGGCTTTCATATGTGCTGCCGGCGTCCTCAAAGGCTCCGTATCCGTCTCCCATGGCCTCTCCTGCCGCCTCACTGGAATCGATGATGGTCCTGGCCACGATCCTTGGCTCCCCGATCTCATCCACGATCTCATCCACAGTACGGCCCTTTGCCATCTCCTGGGAAATGTAAGAATTGTAATAATTTAAATTTTCCCGGATCACGGAGGCCGGTACCTCACCAGCCAGCGCTTCCTCCAGTCCTGCTAAAAATTCTTCCCTGCTCATTCAGTTCTCCTTGATGTTTGATTGATTCTGCTTACCCTAATTTTTCCTTCAGGATACCGCCGCGGTACGCCGCCATCAGCTCCTTCAGGTCCTCGATCTTGGCGGCCAGCTCTCTTCCGGTATCTGTATCCGCCACCATGATCCGCTTTTTCATTTTTTCAACGATGGTCACCTTGGGGGTGTTCTCATGCTTCGGATCAAAGGGCTTGTGCTCCGCCAGGGCCAGATGACGGGAATTGAAGATCAGCGTATAGCCGGCGATCCCTGTCTTTGGCTGGTAGGACTTGGCAAGGCCGCCGTCGATGACGAACAGCTTTCCGTTGCCCTTTATGGGGCTCTCCCCATCCTTCAGCTTCACCGGCACGTGGCCGTTGATAATGTGGGAGCCCTCCACCGGAAGCCCGAATTCCCTCAGTATTTTATCACAAAATTCCTCTTTTGTACTCAGTTTATAGTACGGATTCATATTTTCTTTGGCCGCGGCCTTATCCGCCACAAAATAACCCTCAAAGGTGGCCATATTATCCTTGCCGTAGACCGGAGACTTGGGTCCGCACCATAAATACCACATCAGATCCTTATACCATTCCTTGGATGTGTCGTCATCCGGAAGGAAGTAGGCCATCTTCACGGCATCCTCGATATAGTCTAGCATCCGCTTTCCGGAATAGATGATCCCGTTGAATTTGATCTCATCGAAATCACCATTTTCCTTCATAGGGATACAGCCGTGGTACAGAAGGTTGGAGTTGCAGCACTTATACATGGCCCCATGGGAGTACACAAAGCGGATGTGGCGCTGGAGGTTTACGCTGTGCTTAAAGGACATGCACAGATTGTGGATCAGCTCCTCCTCTTCCTTTGTGAGCTTTAAGGGATCCTTGGGATCCACCGTGGGAAGCTTCTTATCCGTCAGCGGATATTCCTTTCCCTTGATGGTAACGGTCCCCTTCTCAAAATTGATCCGGGTCAGATGGAGCCGGTCCTCCATGTTGTACTCCGGATGGCGTTTGATGATCTGGCCCTCTACCTTAAACTGGATCACAGCGATGGCCTTGTGCATCTTGGCCGCCAGCCCAGGATCCACTGCATCATAAATATTTTCATCCAGGATCTTCGGCATAAAGTGCTCGCAGGCGTCGTCCCGGTAGACTCTGGCTGCAAACATGGACAACGGACGCAGGTTGATTCCGTAGCCGTCCTCCAGAAGGTCGAAGCAGTTGTAGCGGATGGCGATCCGCAGGACGTTGCAGATGCAGGCCAGGTTGCCCGTGGCCGCCCCCATCCAGGAAATATCATGGTTGCCCCACTGGATATCCACATCGTGGAACTTCATCAGCTCTTCCATAATGATATCTGCTCTGGGTCCCCGGTCAAAGATATCGCCGATGATATGGAGATTGTCGATGGTCAGGTTCTGGATCAGGTTGCACAGCGCCTCGATAAACTCCGCGCCCATTTCGCTGTCGATGATGGAGCGGATGATCTCATCGTAGTATACCTTCTTATTTTCATCGCTGTAATCCACATGGATCAGCTCGTCGATGATATAAGCGAACGCCGGCGGCATTTTCTTACGCACCTTGGATCTGGTGTATTTGGACGACACCTCTTTACAGATGCATACCAGGCGGTAAATGGTGATCCTCTGCCAGTCCTCTGTAAACCGGTTTTCCCGCTTCGCCGCCCGCAGCCCCCGCTCCGGGTAGTAGATCAGGTTCGCCAGAGCGATCTCATCCTCGTCGGAGATCACATAGCCAAAGGTCTCGGAGATCTTTTCCCGGATGATGCCGGACGCGCTCCGAAGGAGATGGACAAAGGCCTCATATTCCCCATGCAGGTCACTGAAAAAATATTCCGTTCCCTTGGGAAGGCCGCGGATGGCCATCAGGTTGATGATCTCGCTGGACGCTGCCTGGACATTGGGATATTCCCTGGCCAGCAGCCTAAGGTACGCCAAATCTCTCATATTCAATTCCTCCCACAACACATTTCCGGCAGAGCCCCATTGAAACTTCCCCTGTTTTCCTACTTTTCCTCCGCCGGTGATTGCTTTTCCTTCCATTTTATAGTAACATATTCATATTTAAAAGACCAGACCAGAAAGGGGATTTTTTCATGGACCGGGAGCTTCTTTACGTTTTTGGAACCGGCAATGCGGCGGTGACCAACCTTTATAATACATGCTTTGCCCTTAGGGACAGCGACGAATATTTTATGGTAGACGCCGGCGGCGGAAACGGGATCTTAAAGATCCTGGACAATATGCAGGTGCCTGTCCACCGGATCCACCACATTTTTGTGACCCATGAGCATACGGACCACATCCTGGGCATCGTATGGATGATCCGGATGATCGCCACCGGGATGTTAAAGGACCAGTACCAGGGCGACGCCTATATCTACTGCCACGAGGACCTGGCGGATACCATCCGCACCCTGTGCCGCCTGACCATCCAGGAAAAGCATTTCCGTTTTCTGGACAGCCGGATCCACCTGGACCCCTTAAAGGACGGGGATCACCGGCAGATCTTAAGCTATGACGTGACCTTTTTCGATATCCACTCCACCAAGGCCCGGCAGTTTGGCTTCAGCCTCACCTTAAATAATGGGAAAAAGCTGACCTTCCTGGGAGACGAGCCCTATAACCCTGTATGCGAAAAATATGTACGGGACTGCGACTGGCTGCTCCATGAGGCCTTCTGCCTTTATGTGGAGCGGGATCTGTGGAAGCCCTATGAAAAGCACCACAGCACCGTCAAGGACGCCTGCGAACTGGCCCAGGCCATGCAGATCCCCAATCTGGTGCTGTGGCATACGGAAGACAGCAACGTCGCCGGACGCGAACGGCTGTATAAGAGCGAAGGGAAGAAATATTATGGCGGCAACATCTTTGTGCCGGACGACGAAAGCCTGATCGCCCTGTAACGGCAGACGGCTGCTTTCCTACTCCTGGGCCAGCTCCGCCTTCCAGAGCCCATGGCGGTTACAGTACTCATATACCGCCAGGGGCCGTTCTCCGTCACTCAGACGAAATTCCACCTGGGGCTGGTCTCCGGGCTTTAAGACCCGGAGGCTTCCTCCCCTGGTGGTCTCCAGATATACCCAGGTAATATAATGGTCCTCGTCCATGGGATGATCGTCTGCTCCCACCTTTGCCTGGACCACATCCTTTTTCACCTCCACCACCGGAAGGTGCTTTTCCAGGGCCGCGTCCGTGGTGTTGGCATGAAGCTTGTCATAGGTCCCGCAGCCCGCGTCCTCTTCCCCATAGATCACCAGGGCGATGCCGTGACAGTCGGGACATTGTAAAAATCTGCTCATCTTCGATCCCTCTCTTTCTTATAGGAACAGACCCGGCTCCAGAAGCCTCCGTTTTGCCGGATCCTCTCATATAGTTTCCTCCATCCAGAACGATTTTATCCCTTATACATGAAAGATCCATCCCACACGCAGGAGAAATTTATTCCCGCGCCGCTTGCAAACTGCCGGAAACCCATGTAAAATATTCGGTGCCGGGCACAGAAGATCCCGGCAGGAGGTACTGAAAATGAAAAAATTTATGCTGCTTCACGGCGTCAACCACAATATGTTCGGGAAAAGAAATCCCGAACAGTATGGGACCGTCACCTTAGATGAGATCAACGAAAACGTACAGAGGCTGGCCCGGGAGCTGGGCGTTTCCGTCACCTGCTTCCAGACCAACGACGAGGGAAAAATGGTGGATAAGATCCACGAGGCCTATACCGAGCATTATGACGGCGTCATGATCAACGCAGGAGCATGGACCCATTACAGCTATGGGATCTCCGACGCCCTGGAGATGCTGGAGTGTCCGCTGATCGAGCTCCACATGTCCAATATACATAAAAGGGAGGAGTTCCGCCACCATTCGGTGATCTCCCCCATCGCCACCGGCATCATCGTCGGCCTGGGAGCCGACGTATACACCCTTGGCCTGCGGGCCCTTGCGGACCGCACCCGGGAACCGGAGCAGAAATAACTGGCCGTGCCGCTGCCCGGCGGCAGAATGGAGATTATTATGAATAAACGCGAAATTTCAGAAATAAAGAAACAGTTCAAAAAAGACAACAACGCCATCACCCGCATCTGCGGCTGCTACGTGGACGCAGAAAAAAATATCAGAACGACTTTGAAAGAGGCCTTTTTTGCTCTCTCAGAGGAAGAGATCTTCAAATATTATGAGATCTTTAAAAAGACCCTTTCCGGGGGGATCGGAAAAAATCTCCACAACCTGGAATATTCCATCCGCGACGAGGGTGAAGACAGCGCCCATGCCCTGCTCATGAAGCTTAAGGAGGAAAAGCTGGCGGATGATGAAACTGTGGATTCCTTCTATAATAAAGTCATTGAAAACTACGACTACGGCGAAAACTATTACATCATACTGATCCACAGCGCCTACGATGTTCCGGGAAAGGCTTTGGACAATGAAGAGATGTTCGACGCCTCCGAGGAGGTCTATCACCATATCCTCTGCTGCATCTGCCCGGTGAAGCTGTCAGAGCCGGGGCTCTCCTACAATGAGGCCACCAACCTCATCGAAGAACGGCCCAGGGACTGGTGGGTGCAGCCGCCCATGACCGGCTTCCTGTTCCCTGCCTTCAACGACCGTTCCTCCGACATCCACAGCCTCCTGTATTTTTCCAAAAATCCCGAGGAGCTGCACACCGAATTCATCGACGCCTGCCTGGGCGCGCCGTCGCCCATTTCCTTCCGATCCCAGAAGGAGGCGTTCCAGGAGATCCTCTCCGATACCCTGGGGGATTCCTGCGACTACACCATTGTCCGCCAGATCCATGAAACCCTCACCGAGTTGGCGGAGGAGCACAAGGAGGACATGGAGCCCCTGGCCCTGACAAAGCCCCAGGTCCGTGACCTTCTGGAAAAAAGCGGTGTGGAGCCGGAGAAGCTGGAGCATTTCGATACCGTTTATAAGGAAGCTGCCGGAGAGGATACGTCCATTCTGGTACCGGCTATCACAGGGACCGGAAAATTTGCCGTGAAAACGCCGGACGTGGACATCAAGGTCAACCCAGACCGGCTGGACCTGGTGGAGACCCGTTTCATTGAGGGACGGCGCTGCCTGGTCATTGCCGTGGAAAACAACGTGGAAGTCAACGGAATGCCCGTAAAAATGTGGGAGGAGGCCCAGAACTAGGCCTCCTCCATATCCCTCAGCGCTTCCTCGCCCGTATTCACCAGATATTCCACCGCCTGGACCGGATAGCTTCCCGCCGCCGTTTCCCCTGTGAGCATCAGGGAGGAGGCGCCGTCCAGCACCGCATTATATATATCCAGGACCTCGGCCCTGGTTGGGACTGCCCGTTCATGCATGGAATCCAGCATCTGGGTCACCACCATGAACGGCTTTCCTTCTTCCCGGCATTCTCTTGCCAGCCTCTTCTGGACCCCGGGCAGCTTCCATAAAGGCATGGCGTTTCCCAGGTCCCCTCTGGCGATCACCACATGATCGCAGTACGGAAGCAGCTCCTTTATGGATTCCACTCCCTGCATGTTCTCGATCTTGGCAAAGACCTGGATCTCTCCAGCCCCGGCCTCCTTAAGAGCCTCCCGCAAAGCCAGAAGATCCTCTTTATTCCGCACAAAGGGCAGCATCACCCCGGTGATCCCATAGGAAACGGCTGCCCTTATATTTTTCCGGTCGCTTTCCGTCAGCGTGGGCATGGGAACAGCTTTCCCCTCAATGGCCAGGCTCTTCCCGGACTTTATGAGCCCGCCCCGGACCACCCGGGCCGTGATCCGGCATCCGCCGGCGGATGGTGCGGCTCCGGCTTCTGCCTCCAGCTCCACCTTCCCATCGTCAATGAGGATCCGGTCTCCCGGACACACATATGCCAGTGCTTCCTCCGGAACCGGAAGGCCTCCATCTCCAAGGACCAGCCAGCTGCCCTCTTCTGCCTGGATCTCCTCCTTAAACCTTCCCAGACGCAGCTCCGGGCCCCGGAGGTCCATGAGGATCTGTACCTGGGAATGAAGCTCCCTCCCGGCCTCCTGCACCATACGGATCCAATGTCCATTTTCCTCCAGATCCCCATGGGACAGATTGAGCCTCACGCCGGTCATCCCGGCTGCCAGCATCTCCTTTAACGTCTGCACACTGCCGCAGGCCGGCCCCAGCGTACCATAATACTCCATACAAAAACCTCCCGGATGTTTTTTTACTATCATACACCGGAATAACAAAAAAAGGAAGTCCCGCAGGCCGGTCCATGGGTCCAGAGCCTTCTACTCCTCTGTCCCGGGATCTTCCAGCACAACCTCCATCACATCCTCCACCCGGCATTCCAGCGCCCGGCAGAGCCGCTCAATGGTCTGGGTGGAAACGTTCATGTTCAGCTTCAGCCTGCGCATCTGTCCCGCGCTGATCCCATGATACCGGATCAGGCGATACTGGCTCATCCCCCTTTTCTCCATGGTCTCCCACAGGCGCGTATATCTGACCATCCCGCAGTCTCCTTACCTACTTGTTTCCCTCTCTGGAACCAGCCGGAGTCTTCCCAGCCATTTTTCCGCCAGTACGGTCTTCTGCCTTTCCGGCTGGCTTTTCTCCGGTGACTGCTGCGGTCTTCCCGGCTCCCTGGACTCCAGACCTGGATGCCAGTTTCCCAGACGCATTATCTCTGGTAGCTGCCGCGGCCTTTCCGGTTCCCTGGACTCCAGACCTGGATGCCGGCTTTCCAGACGTGTTATCTCTGGTAGCTGCTGCGGCCTTTCCGGTTCCCTGGACTCCGGATCTGGATCCTGGCTTTCCAGGCGCCTTATCTCCGGTGACGCCCTCCGCTTTTTCGGCATCCCTGGCCCCGGCTGCGGTCCTTCCAGCCGCCCTGCCTCCGGCATTGGACGGTTCCTTTCCGTCTGGTTCCTGGGGATCCAGGATCACCTCTACAATATCCTCCACAGGACACTGTAAAATATTGCAGAATACCTCCAGGGTATGGGTGGAAACATGCATATTCTTTTTCATCCGGCCGATCTGACCGGCGCTGATCTTATAATGGTTGATCAGCCGGTACTGGCTGATTCCCTTCTTCTCCATTGTTTTCCATAAACGTTCGTAACTTACCATGTTCATCCCCTCCTTTGTTTCTATTAAACCAGGATTACCCGAATTTGTATATTATCTATATTTTGATAATATAGCCGTCTGGATGATGGACAGAACGCCAGACCCACGCCCCGGTATTTCCTCCTCCGGACAGCTCATGGACCGCGGCCCCATATATAAAAGTATCTCTGATCCTCCCCATTTGATACAGAATGTCTTCAAAAACGATCCCGTCCCATAAAACGAAAAGAAGCCGTTTGCGCGCCTCATAACAGAGCTGCACAACCGGCTTCCTTCCAATCACTTATTCAAATACAACGCATCCGATCACGCTCTTCTGCAGATCGGTCACTCTTTCGATCTCCATAGCAACAGTGCTGTATTTCGCATCCATGCACTGCTCCACCAGAACCACTCCGTCACACTCCGGCAGCTTCTTTAAGGTTTCCGCATCCTGGAGCATATTTCCTCCGGCCATCACATGGATCCCGGCAAGTCCTGCCGCCAGTCTGTCTGTCACCTCGGACAGGACTGCCTCATCGGCGGTTCCTGTCACCAGGATGGTCTTCATGTTTTCCGCATAGTTCCGGATATTTGCGGTGATCAGCCCGTATCCTGTATCCGCATTTCCTTCCACCGCACGGCCTTCCATCCGGTTTAACCATGCGTCGATCTTACCTATGGGCTTTTTCCGGCGGATGGGCATGGTGCCCAGGATCTTAATGCGGTAACGGTTCTTTAACTCCTTGGCAGAATAAAGCTTATCGCTCATAAGGAAGGCCACGCAGATAAAGAACACCACCATAAAGCCGCCCAGAACGCCGCCCAGGACCGCATACTTGATCCCGCTCTTTAAGGCTGCCATTGCGGAGCTGGCTGCTTCTTTGGGCTCCTCCAGCTCGTCCAGAGTCTTCTGCTTCTCCTCCAGGCTGTTGTTCAAGCTGGTCAGCCGTTCGGTCTCCGCCCGCTGGGTATCCGCCAGAGTAAGATCCACCATGGCACTGACGCTGCTGTTGACCGTGTTCACCGTATGCTCGCCGATACCGGCCACCACCTGGCCGTGGAGCTCGTTCATGTGATCCAGCATCTCGTCCATGACCTTCTTGGCATCGCTCTTGGTCTTATGCTTCACATTGATGGTCAGAAGGTGGTTTAACTGACCGCCGTTGGTCCCGATGGTCACATTGACCAGTTCCTTTAAGTATCTGGGCTCCGTCCCCACACTCTTTGCCACATCCTCCATCACGGCGCTGCTGGTCAGAAGACCCTGGTACGCCTGGAGGATCGTATCCGTATAATCCTGGTTCTGGTAGACCATTCCCGGCATGATCTCATATCCGGTGGTCACATACATATCGATCCTGGATTCACATACATCATAGGGGCTCATATTGATCCAGATGGATTTATCCAGGTATTCCTGCTGGTTCGCGATGTCTGTCTTCAGATTCTCGATCTCGCGCTCCGCCGTCTCCTTATTCTTCTCGTAGAGATCCAGCTCCTCCTGGTATTTTTCCCTGGTCTCCTTGCTGACCTCAGGATCATTCTGCTGCCTGTATGTCATCGCACCCTTGGCCCCGCCAAGGACCACCGCCAGGACCACTGCCACAAGGATCACCGGCCTCCATTTATGGAGCACCGCAAACATCAGATCCTTCAGATCGATTTCCTGTTCATACTGCTCGTATGTAGAATTATTGTCCATTTTCCTTTCTCCTACGCTCTTACTCCCAGAGATTTCCCTAAAAACCGCCAGTATATTTATCATAACTTTTTTCCCTTTGTCTGTCAAGGATATGGGGGGATTTCCTATGGAATTTTATGGGGAATTCCAGGCAGATCATGCCGAAAAACAACGGGATTCCGATGCCCTGGGAAATTGGAGATATTATCCCGTTTCTTCATAATATACGCACAATGTATACGGTATTCATAAAAAAACGGGACTTCCGACAAGGACGATTATGGGAAGTAAAACGGGCTCTGGAGATCAGTTCCGGAGGGACAGC
>NZ_JAXXBR010000101.1:0-17473 GCF_037242085.1 Alitiscatomonas sp.
CTAGAGCATACGGTTCATACCCGTAGTGTCGAGAGTTCGAATCTCCCTTCCGCTATGAAAAGCGCTTACCAGATGGTAAGCGCTTTTTAATGCGGTTTTGCAGTTGTTTTGCGGAGCAGCCTGCGGTACGCAGACAGCATTAAGAGCATTTTTCCCGTCGGCAATACCGCCAGAAAGGGATATAAAGAAAACAGGAACCAGAAAAAAAGGATCGTACTGACGGCGGCCTGCGGGATGCACAGGCAGAAGAAGGGTTTTTTTGCGGTTCTGGTAAGGAGCACATCGGCTTCCTGGAAAAACCAGATGCCATGTATAAATATTTTCTTATATCCAATGGTCCAGCTGCATCCGTTATAGGCGATCCATGCGTACAGCAGCAGGTCTGCAGCCATGGACAGCCCCGCAGATCCAGCCGGGATCTGCCGCTTCAGATAAAGAGCAGCCAGGATCTCGGCTGCACTGAACAGGCCGGGAAGAAGAATAGGGATAATTTTTTTCATGCAATTCCCCCTTTTTGCGTTCAGAGTGCAGACAGCTTGCGGGTTTCCATGCTTTTGTTAAAAAGATCATACCACAAAAAAGGGATAAAAAACAACATATCCATGGTTAAAATATTAAAAACACGGATCGTTATGCCTGCGCCATAAATATAAAGAGGATTGAGCCTGCAATAAGAAAATAAAGGCTGAGAAACCTGAACGGCCGGAGACAGACCAGAAGGTTTCTGGAAAGTATGAAAATATTATCCATATTTGTATTGACCGCGGACCAAAAATTCTCTATAATCGAATTAATAAAAATTCATCCAGGAGGAGACAGAATATGCCAAGAGGTGTAAAAAAATCCACAGCAGATAAGCTGCGCCAGGAATTAGAAAAGATCAGGAAAAACATTTCGGACCACGAAGAAAAGATCGCGGCTTTAAAGGAAAAAGAGAAGGAAGTACTGGATCAGATCCATGATGCGGAGATGGAGTCCATCCGTCAGACCATGGAGGAAAAGGGTCTGGACGTGGACGCGCTGAAGAAGATCCTGGACTGCTACGAAGCAGATTGCTCGAAGGATGAGGCAAACTAAACAGACGGAAAAGGAAGCCGGTATAAGCCGGCGCTCTGAACCGCAGATAAGGCTGGTGCTGGGGATGACCTCCGGCGCCAGTTTTTTTCGGCACAGACCCGCAAAGGAGGACTTGAATTGAAGTCAGATCATGAAAAGCGAAGGCGGCTGGCTTACGTTGCCCGCCGGTATTATTTAGACGATCAGAAGCAGAGCGATATTGCCGCGGAGCTGGGCATTTCCCGGCCCATGGTCAGCCGTCTTCTTACGGAGGCGAGACAGCTGGGGGTGGTGGAGATCACCGTCCATGATCCGGAGGTGAAGGCCGCCAGCCTTCTGGAGCGGCTGCGTGCCGGAAGCTCCATAAAAGACGGGATCCTTGTGGAGGATGGAGCCGGCGACGCCTCCACCAACCAGCTTCTTTCCCAGGGGGCG
Source organism: Alitiscatomonas sp. (assembly GCF_037242085.1). Classification (NCBI taxonomy): domain Bacteria; kingdom Bacillati; phylum Bacillota; class Clostridia; order Lachnospirales; family Lachnospiraceae; genus Alitiscatomonas; species Alitiscatomonas sp. The sequence goes on from NZ_JAXXBR010000101.1 coordinate 1,492, forward strand.
GTGGAGCTTCTGGAGCAGCTGCAGAGCCGCCGTCTGGGCGTGGGCTGGGGCCATCTGATCGGCCAGCTGGTGACATGGTTGGAAAAAAATCCCCGGCATGGCAGCTCCGTCACCGATATCTGTCCGCTGGTGGGAAATGCCAGCATTCCCGCCCGCAACTACCAGTCCAACGAAAACGTCCGCCTTATGGCCCAGCAGCTGGGAGCCTCCCCGCATTTTCTCTACCTGCCCGCCCTGCCGGAAAGCCTGGAGGAGAAACAGATCCTCTGCTCCACGGAAATCTACCGGCAGATCCATGAGGAATGGGAGCGGATCGACACCGCCCTGGTGAACATCGGCGACTATCCCTCCAGTCCGGACTTTGCCTCCCTGGTGCGCTACGGCGGCCTTCTCCAGGAGCACCATGCCTGCGGCCGGATGCTGGTCTACTATTTTAATGAAGACGGAACCGTGATCCAGTCGGACCAGGATTTTGCCATCCAGGTGCCCCTGGAAACCTTAAAACAGTGTCCTAATATCATCGGCGTCTGCTCTGCCAATACCAGCGCCAAGGCGGTGAAAGGAGCCTTAAAGTCCGGCATTCTGACCCACATCGTGGCCCGGTCCTCCCTTATCCACTCCATCCTGGAAAAATAGTTACATATGTAACCTCTCGAGTATATTTTATATCCTTGAGAGGTTTTGTTTTTATGCAATATGCATAATAATATTCCTAAATTTATATGGGATACATAGAATTTACCGCCGGAGCTTCCTTCGATATTGATTTACAAGGGCCTGCATGCTATGATTGTGAACATAAGTAACAAATATGTGCTCGAGTACGGATAAGGAGGTAACATTTGTGAAAAAAGAGGAGTTTGCGGACCGGCTGTCCTGCGCCTGTGCTTCAGTGATTTCGGCGGAACAGGAGCTGACCGAGATCGATTCCCATTTCGGCGACGCCGATCATGGCCTTACCATGAAAAAAATTGCCGGAGCCATTGATTCCGCCGTGAAGGGATCGGACGGAGGCATCAAAGAAATGCTGGACGATGCGGCCATGGCCGTGATGGTGTTAAACGGAGGCAGCGCCGTTCCCCTCTGGAACGCATGGCTGGACGGAATGCAGGAAGGGGCTCCGGAGGGAGACGAGATCGATGTTCCTGGCATCAAGGCGGTCTTTAAACGGGCTTTTGAGGAGTTGGATGGCGTATCCGGGGCAAAGGTCGGAGACAAGACCATGATGGATGCGCTGATCCCTGCCAGCGAGGCCATAGCTGCCTATGAGGGAAGCGATGAAAATGAGCTGTTTGCCATTGCCGCCAGAGCAGCTGCCGACGGCGCCGAGGCAAGCAGGCAGTTTGTTTCCAGGTTTGGAAGGGCCAAAAGCTACGGGACCCAGACCATCGGAACCCCCGACGCGGGCGCAGTATCCATGGCGTATTTCTTCCGCGGCCTGGCCCGGGCTTAAATGTAACGGAATCCATTAAAAACAGGAGGAACCTACTATGAAGATGAAAAAATTTATCAACGCCCCCGAGACCATCACCGACGAGGAGTTAGTGGGCCTGGGGCTTGCTTACCCGGACATCGTTGATGTGGACGGCCATCTGGTGATCAGTAAGGATTTAAAGGACGCGGACCGCGTGACCATCGTTACATACGGCGGCTCCGGCCACGAGCCGGCACAGGCCGGCTTCGTCGGAAAAGGAATGCTGGATGTGCAGGCAGTGGGCGATATTTTTGCGGCCCCCAACCCGAAGCTGGTATTTGACGCCATGAAACTGGCTGACAAAGGTCACGGCGTTCTGCTGCTGACGCTCAACTACGCAGGCGACCAGCTGGCCGGAAAGCAGGCCATGAAGCTGGCCCAGAAGGCAGGCCTCAATGTCCGCCAGGTGGTCACAGGCGAGGAGATCCAGTTTGATCCCAACGGTGAGGACAATAAACGGGGACTGGCAGGGGCTGTCGCTCTTTACCATATCGCCGCAGCTGCGGCCAGAGAGGGAAAGAGCCTTGACGAGGTGGCTGAGATCGCAGAGCGCTATGCAAAGAACATGGCCTCCATCACCGTGAAATCCACCGATGCAACTCATCCGCAGAACGGGATGTCCTTCGGCGACCTGGGCGAAACGGATCTGATGGAGATCGGCGCAGGCCAGCACGGCGAGGGCGGCGGAGTCCGCGTGCCCATGAAGTCCTCCAAGGAGACCGTTGCCACTGTGGCAGATGCCCTCTGCAGGAATCTGGAGTTAAAGGCCGGCGACCGGGCCTTTGTGATGATCAACGGCTGCGGAGCCACTACCATGATGGAAATGCTGGTCCTCTTTAAGGATACGGTTGAGTTCTTAAAGGAAAGGGGCGTGGAAGTGGCCGCCAGCATGGTAGGAGAGATCTTAACGGTCCAGGAGGCCGGAGGCTTCCAGATGAACATTGCAAAGTGGGACGACGAATTTATCCGTCTCTGGAACACGCCGTGCCACACACCGGCGTACAGCAAGGAGTAAGATTATGGCAGATAATATTGGAAATAAGGCTGCGCACGATTATCATCTTGATATTCCAGCTACGCAGGAGGGATTTTATGTGAAGGGCAGCGCCCACTGCGACTGGGGCATGAAAAACCGTCTGGGGAAGATGTTTGATCCCAGGTCAGGAAATACGGTGATGCTGGCCTTTGACCACGGCTACATCATGGGTCCCACCGCCGGTTTAGAGCGGATCGACCTGGTGATCCCGCCGCTGATCCCCCATGTAAACGTCCTGATGGGCACCAGGGGAATGATCCGTTCCTGTATCTCCCCGGCGGCTCCTGTGGCAAAATGCGTCCGGGTGACCTACGATTCCACGGTTCTTTATGACGATATGTCCAACGGCGGAGGGATCGCCTGCGACATTGAAAATGCCATCCGCATGAACGCCGACTGCATGGCCGTGCAGACCTTTATCGGTGCGCCCGGCGAAAGCCGTTCCCTGGAGCTTTTATCCCGCACCGCTGACGCCGGAGCCCGTTACGGGATCCCGACCCTGGGGGTGGTTGCTGTTGGAAAGCAGATGGAGAGGACTGAAAAGTTCTTCCTTTTAGCCACCCGCGTGCTGGCGGAAAACGGAGCCAATATCGTAAAGAGCTACTACTGCGACGGCTTTGAGCGCGTGGCTGCCGCATGTCCGGTCCCCATCGTCATCGCCGGAGGAAAGAAGCTTCCGGAGCTGGAGGCCCTGGAGATGGCTTACAGGGCGATCCAGGAAGGCGCCCATGGCGTGGATATGGGAAGAAATATCTTCCAGTCCGACTGTCCGGCCGGTATGGCCCAGGCCATCGGCAAGGTGGTCCATGAGGGGTATACCCCGAAGCAGGCCTTTGAGGTTTACGAAACGGTGAAAAACCAGTAACATTTTTATCTGTGCGGTGCGCCTGATAAAAAAGCCTCCGCCCGGGGGAGGATCTCCGGGGGAAGGCGCCTGAAGCGCAGAAATATTCATGGAAGAAACAGGAGGAACGAGCATGGCAGCTGAATATATGCACATCGGTATCCCGGTCACCAATAAAAAGCCCGGCATGGTCTATAATGAGGGGGCCAGGTTCTGGGTCAGCAGCGTGGACGACTATGATTACAAGATCGAGTATCTGAAATTTGAGGAGGGAACACCATTCCCGGAGGTCCTCCACCGCAATCCCCATGTGGCGTATAAGGTGGACGATCTTCAGAAATACATCGACGATGCGGATTCTGTTATCTGCGGTCCCATGGACGCCAATGGCAAGGGCGATCAGCTGGCCTTTGTATGGAAGGACGGAGCGATCTTAGAACTGTATCAGGAGGCATAAGATCCATAGCCCGGGCTTCTGGCCCGGGCCGTCAGACGAAAGGCGGGGTCCCGGTGTCTGTCGGATGGGGGGCTAAACAAAAGTCAGCGATATCTGGTTTTTGATAACCAGGTATCGCTTCTTTTGTACCCGTAAAAGCATTTTTATCAGAGAAAAACAGACCTGTGTTATGTTTTTATGTTATAGCAGCAGTTGCCTCAAAACCGTAATGATCGATATATATTCGATTTCCTTTGCATAGGCAAACTGTCTGCGGTATTTGTTCCACATAATCTGAAGTTCCGGATTTTCTTCGATATCGTGAAGAATAGCGGGAACATCTGCGATCCGCTGAGTGGTGCCGCGATGGTCTGCGGTTGCTCTCAGTGCCTCTGCAAACACAGCTTTATCAAATTTCTGTGTTGTCGTCAGTATGTAAGCATCGTAAAAATCTCTTGGACGGGTATTGAATACGCCGCGCCGCAAAATGGTTTCCACCTTTTCTGCCATAACAGTTTCGATGTTATATGCCCACAGTTCGTATGATTGCCCATCATCAAAAATTTCAAAAAAGTTGTACTGGACTGCATGGGGCGTGATCGCGTCGCCGGCGGATACATCAATGCTGAGCGGAGTCAGAAGAGTATCCAGCTTTGCATTCAGCATGACACGGTATCCGCCATAAATATCATCTTCACGGATGGGAGAAATAGTTCTGATTTCAAATACAACTCCATCATCAAATGCAATATCACAAATATCTTCCAATGCACTGCGGATTGCTTCTGGTGTAAGGGGCAGATTTTTGAGAGTGGTATCCATATCCATGGTTGCGCGGTTGTCCAATCCAACAATCGCAGCCACCAGCATACCGCCCTTTAATACAAACTTTTCTTTGTAGTCGGAAGCGGAAAGACGGACGAGCAGACGCTCAAACATATAGTTTTGCAAAATGACCTGTGCAGGGATATTCTTCTGTCTGGCGATATTGCGGATTCTCGCTTTCAGACTCATTGCTTTACTCATAGAAGCACCTCCAAATATTGACGCAGGACGTTGGATACCCGCATTTTTTTTGCGTAAGAGTTTAATTTGTTCAAATCTTTTTTTGGGGTTGCCGCATACAGCTTTAACGCCGCGAGGAAAGTTTCTGTTCCCAATTTGTTCCGGCTGCGGATCACATCACAAATTGTGCGTTCAAGATCGTATGCGGGAACATCATTTCCTGCGGGTGTTCTCAGAGTTGTTTTTCCAAGTTCAAACAAATCAGGCTTGATGTAATATACCTTGCATTCAGATTTAATTGCAGCGGATGGGATACAGCCGGAGGGTGCAGTGATCGTATGTTCAAACGGTGTGCGGTCAGAAATTCCATGAAGGTAGAGCGCAGTTTCGTGAGAAAAAATTACTTTTTTAGAGCGATTGCTGATCGCTAGCAGCTCATCCTGCATATCATCCGGAAGGATATACTGTCCTTTTACAATGCGATGGATCTTATCTTCTTTACACAATTTATAAAGCATTGCTTTGGAGATGCCATGCTGTGCTGCTATCTTGGTTTCGATAATTCCTCCATGCGATTTTGCAATAGCGGCGAGTTCAGTTATGTAATCCATACATTCACCTCAATTATAACAACCTAATAATATTATACACATAATTATGATGTAAGTCAATACAATTAAATGCACATTCAAAAAATATTTACAATTAAATTATGATAAAAGTAAACATCGATTTTAAATGAAACATTTACCATACCCCCAAAACCAAACAAGGGAAAAGGCACGAACCGTAAAAAGCCAGTGCCATATCATAGGAACGCGTGCTCCGGGACTTTTAGAATCGGAGAATGGGGAGGGATGCATACTTGTATTGTATGGCCGGGAGAATTATAATGGAAAAGCCAGAGACGGGGACTGGAGCAGAGGATGATGGCCGCAGGAAGCATCGTCTGGCAAGAAGCCGGCGGACGGCCGGACAAAACAGGGAAAGGGGTTTTGCCATGAACCGGATTTTGATCATAGATGATGACAAGGAGCTGTGCGTTCTGATCAAACGCAGCGTATTATCCGAAAATATAGAAGCCGATTTCTGCAATACAGGAAAGGCCGGCCTTTTGAAATTGAGGGAAAGGGAGTACCAGCTTGTGATACTGGATGTGATGATGCCGGGCATGGACGGCTTTGAGACCCTGGAGGAGATCCGGAAGGAAAGCAGCCTTCCGATCCTGATGTTCACATCGAGGAATGACAGTATCTCAAAGGTGCGGGGGCTGCGGGCCGGAGCGGACGATTATCTGACAAAGCCCTTTGATATGGAGGAGCTGATCGCCCGTATCGTTTCGCTGATCCGCCGTTATACCCGTTTTAACCAGCCGGATGGGGCAGTGCAGAAACTTGTATTTGACGGACTGGAGATCGATCCGGAAGCCCGTCTGGTCACTGTGGAAAACAGTACCCTTGAGCTTCCTCCGAAGGAATTTGACCTTCTGTTATACTGTGCAAAAAATCAGGGAAAGATCCTGACCAAGAAGCAGATCTATGAAAATGTCTGGGGAGACGAATATCTCTATGACGACAGCAATATCATGGCGGTCATCAGCCGGCTCCGAAAAAAACTGGAGGCCGCTCCTTCAAGCCCAAAGTATATCCAGACCATCAAAGGGATCGGCTACCGCTTTAATAAGGAGGTATAGCTGGTATGGAGATCCTTGTTTTTCTGTCCATTCTGACCGCGGCTCTGGCGGTCCTGTCCTCCTGGTACCGCATCCGGCGGGCAAAAGAGCAGATCGCGGAGATCGCAGACGCTCTGGCTGACGTGAAAAACGGAAATGGCGGCCGCCGGATCCTGTCCGCCGCAAATGAGCTGGCAGCCCCCATTGCCTATGAGATCAATGAGATCGTTGTGTCCTATGAACGCAGGCTTTCTGCGGTGCGGCAGACAGAGGAGGCAAACCGCCAGCTTATGACCAGCCTTTCCCATGATGTCCGGACACCCCTTACAACACTCATCGGATATCTTGACGCCGCCCACAAAGGACTTGCTGCGGGCAGGGACCGGGATGAATATATCGAAACGGCCCGCCGGAAGGCCCACGATCTGAAAGAATATATTGACGTTCTCTTTGACTGGTTCAGGTTGAATTCCAATGAGTTTGCCATGGAGATCCGTCCTGCTGAAGCGGCAGAGCTCACAAGAAATATCCTGATCGACTGGATCCCGGTCTTTGAGGATAAGGAGATTGGTTACGACATTGACATTCCCGAGCGTCCGGTCCGGGTAAGGCTCGACGCAGACGGATATATGAGGATCATAAACAATCTCATCCAGAATGCGGTCGCCCACAGCGGCGGGGATGAAATTAAGATCGCTCTGTCAGAACAGGGAGCTGCCATGAAGCTGCTGGTGGCGGACAATGGCGTGGGGATCGGGAAGGAAGATCTGAAGCATATTTTTGAACGGCTGTATAAGTGTGATAAGGGCCGGTCCCAGAAGGGCAGCGGGCTGGGCCTTTCCATTGTCCATCAGCTTGTGGAAAAGATGGGAGGCAGCATCACTGTGGAAAGCACACCGGGAAAAGGAACAGAATTTACCCTGGTTTTCCCCCTGGATGAGTGAGCGGCCCCCTGGCATTCTGGCCGGATCTTAAACTGCAAGGTTTTTGCAAGGCTGCGGCAAGGTTCATGCAAGGATGGCGTGATAGAATCCCTTACAGAACAGGAGGTTTGCCTATGGACACAAATACCATCATTGAAACAAGAAACCTGACCAAGCAGTATGGCCCGCAAAAGAGCGTGGCTGACTTAAGTATCCATGTGAAGCGCGGGAGGATCTATGGTCTGCTGGGGAGGAACGGGGCCGGAAAAACGACCACCATGAAAATGCTGCTGGGACTGACGAAGCCCACGTCCGGCGAGGTGCGGATCTGGGGAAATCCTTTGCAGGGGAATGAAAAGAAGATCCTGCCCCGCATCGGCAGCCTGATCGAGTCCCCCGGCTTTTATCCCAATCTGACCGCTGCGGAAAATCTGCGTATCTTTGCCATTCTGCGGGGCGTGCCAAACGGTCATGCCATCAGGGATGCCCTGGATCTGGTGGGGCTGCCTTATAAAGACAAAAAGCTCTTTTCCCAGTATTCCCTTGGCATGAAGCAGCGGCTTGCCATTGCCCTTGCCATTATGCACGATCCGGAGCTTCTGATCCTGGATGAGCCCATCAATGGGCTTGATCCCATCGGCATTGCAGAGGTGCGTTCATTTATCCGGGAGCTCTGTGATACAGGAGGGAAGACCATTCTGATCTCCAGCCATATCCTTTCGGAAATTTCCCTGCTGGCGGACGATATTGGGATCATTGACCACGGCACACTGCTGGAAGAGGAAAGCCTTGCCAGACTGGAGCAGAAAAGCGGCAGGCATGTCCGTTTTACGCTTTCCGACACCGCCCAGGCCGCAAGGATCCTGGAGTGCAGCTTCCATGAAACCCGTTTCTCCATCCAGGATGACCACAGGCTGCAGCTCCACAATCTTGATCTGCCGGTCGGAAAAGTTGTAACTGCCTTTGTGGAAAACGGACTGGAGGTATCGGAGGCCCATACCTGTGAAGAAAGCCTGGAGGATTATTTCAGGCGTGTGACGGGAGGCGAGGGGATTGCTTAGACTGATGGAATGTGAATTTCTGAAGCTGAAACGCAGGCCCCTGGTATTTATTTCCCTGGTGCTTTCCGTTTTCATGCCGTTGGCGTACGTTTTTTTTCTGTCAGATGTGAATACGGATGTGGATGCTGTAAACGGAGTGATGTCCAGCCTGTTCCAGCTCAGCGCATATCTGCTTCTGATGCCGCTTCTTGTGATCCTGGCTTCCAGCCTGCTGTTTCAGGAGCTGGACCATGATACTCTGAAAAACCTTGCGGCCATACCCGTGGACCGGACGAAGCTGGTGCTTTCCAAAATGCTGGTCCTGCTGCTGTTTGCCGTTGGCTTCATGGCGGCGGGAGGCCTGGTGAATCTTGCGGTCCTGCTGGTCCAGGGATGGGAGCCGGTTGGGTTCTGGACGCTGTTCTGGGTTGGGCTGGAAGAGGGAGTGATCATGTGGGCCGGAGCGCTTCCCTGCATTCTTCTGGTGGTCCTTCTCAATAAAAATTATATCGTGTCCGTTGTGATCACCTTTTTTTACACCATTGTGAATTATATCTTTTCCATGAACGATCTCTTTCTGACGCAGCCCTTTGGGCTGAACATCGGTACCCTGCTTCCGGGACCGCTGGCTTTCCGCTGGACCTTCCAGTTTTATGACCAGAGCCGGACAAGCGCGGAGCTGGCAGAGCTGCTGGAGCGGATCAGCCCGTATTTTCTCGGCCGCGCCCAGGTGTTCAGTGTGATCGTTGTGGAAGCCATTGTTTTTCTGACGCTGATCGCGATGGCCTTCCGGCGTCAGGAGATTTAAGGAGGTGGGATCATGTGGAATCTGTTAAGAGCAGAATTACTGAAGCTGCGCCGGTGCCAGATCCTTCTGGTAGGGCTTGTGGCCCTTGGGCTCTGCCCTCTGGTACAATATGGAAGCCAGATGATCATTGAGGCGGAATACCGGGATCCGGACTATGATATCCAGACGCTTTTTGCCAATGTTGTCTGGGGCAACACCCAGATATTTCTGCCCATTTCACTGGTGATGACAGGCGCCTGGCTCATGGACAGGGAGTCTTCCCATGATACGCTGAAAAATATCATGGCGGTCCCTGTTTCCATGCCAGGGCTTCTGGGGACAAAGCTGCTTCTGACCGGCATGCTTGCAGTCTTTCTGGGAATATACAGTGTCGGCGTTACCCTGGTCACTGGACTGGCGGCCGGCCTGCCGGGACTGACTGCGGAGGTGCTTTTTCATGGCAGTACGCAGATCGTGGCGGCTGCCTTTACTACAAGTCTGGTCTGTATGCCCCTGATCCTGATCTTTGGACAGATCCGCGGGGCTTATCTGGGAGGCTCCATCCTGGCGTTCTTCCTGGGGTACAGCATGCTGTTCTTCAAAGGCGGCGTCCTTTCCAGCCTGTATCCGTTTTCGGCTGCGCTGGTCCTGGCGGGCTTCGATCTGAGCGGATATGCCGGGATGACCGCGGCTCCGGATCCGGGGCTGGCCGCCGCCGGGGTTGGCGTTATGGTCCTCTGGACAGGGCTGCTGCTTTTGCGGTCCCGTAAGAAAAAAGAGATGCGTCCTCGCAGGCAGGCCAGTGCCAGGGGGAAGGCGAGAAGGGCTGCGCCGCTGTAAGGGGCTGCGGCCCGTGGTTTCCGGAGGCTTTTTTCAGGACCTTTGGCTGTGCCGGTCCACATGTTCCAGTTTTTTCATCTTGACACACAGAACAAATGTTCGTATAATAAGAATAGAACATACGTTCTTTTTTGAAACGGGGGATGATACGGCAGACCGTCTCCTCTGCGTATAAAGCTGTGTGGGAAAGAGAGGATGGCTGGAATGGAATATCGGGCATTGGGAAATTCAAATCTGGATGATGGGACCGTCAAAGGCGACCGGAGAGAGGCTGCCTGTATGGCGTGGTTTCCTGCCGGACGGGAGCTGTATCCGGTTTCTGTTAAATTTAAGGGCGACGACGGGGAGGTCATCTGCGTCAGGAACATCAATATCTCATCGTCAGAGGATATTCTGTGCAACGGGATCGCTTCAAAGCAGTTTTTGTGCAATGCGGTCATCGGCGGCCTGGTCCAGGATTTTGCCCTGATCTTTTATGCCAGGCCGTCCCGGTGGGAGATCGTATTCCGCTCAAGGCAGTAGGGGGCGGAAGTCCTGCTTTTACCAGGATTTTTCACAGAGCATTCACGGAATCCATGAAAAATAAAATTATTGTTGACATTTTATTCTAAACATGGTATCCTAATGTTCGTTGAGCAAAGCGTGGCGGAATAGCTCAGTTGGCTAGAGCATACGGTTCATACCCGTAGTGTCGAGAGTTCGAATCTCCCTTCCGCTACTAAAATGGGATCCTGAATACAGGGTCCCCTTTTTTATAGAAATTTTCTTATCTTTTTTCCGTATTCTGTGGTATACTAAATATAATTTCGTTGTATATTATATGATTTATGTAATACCAGCAGGATAAAACGGAGGGTTCCATGTATCAGTTTATCGTAAATCCCAGTGCAGGAACTGGTAAGGGGTATCGCATATGGAAAAGGCTGGAGAAGCAGCTGGAAAATGAAGGACGGGAATACCGGGTGTTTTTTACGGAAAACCGGGGAGATGCGGCTGAGATCGCCAGGGCGCTGACCGCCGATAAAAATGAACCGAAGACGATCATTATCGTAGGCGGAGAGGGGACGTATAACGAAGTTTTAAACGGAGTGTCCTTTAAAGGGATGGTGACCCTGGGCTACGTCCCAGCGGGATTCCGGAACGCCCTTTCCCGGAGGAGCCGGCCGCACAGTAAGGTAAGGGTCCAGTGCAGGCACGTCCTCCATCCGCAATATTATGAACTGCTGGATTACGGCGTTGTGACCTGCGGGGAGGATGAGATCTTTAACCGGAGGTTTGCCGGAAGGTGCGGCGTGGGACTGGATGCGGCCGTCTGCCATAACCTGCTGTGCTGTCCCGTCCGCAGCCAGATGAACCGGCTTCATATGACCGGAATGCTGAAGGTGGTACTGGCGTTAAAGCAGCTGGCGCTGGCGCGTCCGGTGCGGGGGCATCTGCTCCTGGACGGCGTAAGGAAGGTGGAATTCAATTATATCTACTTTATCACGATCCGGATGGGGCAGGAGAAAAAGAAGAGGCCAAGACGCGGACAGGAGGTACCGGAGGACAGCGGGAAGATGACGGTCTACGTGGCCAACAGCTCTCTGAAGCGGAGGATGTTCGGGCCGGTCCTGGACGTGATCGCAGGGGTAAGAAAGAAAGAGCGCGGTGTCAGGAGCTTTGAATGCAGCGAGGTGGCGGTCCATCTGGAGCGGCCCCTGGCGGTCCATGTGGACGGGGAAAGCTGTATGTGCCAGCAGGATATGCAGATCCGGTGCATCCCCAGGAAGATCCGGATGATCAGCGCTTAGAATAAATATCAATGGCAAAGGAGAATGAGTATGAGGATCGGTCAGGGATACGATGTACACCGGCTGACGGAAGGCAGGAAGTTGATTCTGGGGGGTGTGGACATTCCCTATGAAAAAGGGCTTCTGGGTCATTCAGATGCAGACGTACTGCTGCACGCCATTATGGATGCGCTCCTGGGAGCGGCTGCCCTGGGAGATATCGGGCAGCATTTCCCGGATTCCGACGAGGCGTATAAGGGGATCTCCAGCCTTTCCCTTTTAAAACGGGTGGGAGAGATCCTGGCGGAAAACGGGTTCCTCATTGAGAATATCGATTCAACGGTGATCGCCCAGAAGCCGAAGCTTCTGCCGTACCGGCCGGGGATGATGGAGAATATCGCAGACGCCCTGGGACTGGAGAGAGACCGGGTCAGCGTTAAGGCTACCACAGAGGAGGGGCTGGGCTTTACGGGAAACGGCGAGGGGATCGCGGCCCAGGCCGTGTGCCTGCTCTCCACGGTGGCAGATTACGATCCGGTGGACCGGATGGATGCGGGAGGCTGTACGGGCTGTCCCGGCTGTCAGAAAGAATAAAAAAGAGGAGAAGACCATGAAAATCTATAATACCCTTTCCAGAAGAAAAGAAGAGTTCGTTCCGGTGGAGCCGGGAAAAGTAAAAATGTATGTCTGCGGCCCCACGGTCTATAACCTGATCCATATCGGAAACGCCCGTCCCATGATCGTATTCGATACGGTCCGCAGATATTTTGAGTATAAGGGCTATGAGGTGAATTTTGTATCCAACTTTACTGACGTGGACGACAAGATCATTAAAAAGTCCATCGAGGAGGGCGTGGACGCAGATACGGTCTCCAAGCGGTATATTGCCGAATGCAGAAAGGATATGGAGGCAATGAATATCATGCCCGCCACAAAGAATCCCCTGGCCACAGAGGAGATCGGCGGCATGTTGGATATGATCCGCACCCTGATCGAAAAGGGCTATGCTTACGCGGCGGCAGACGGCACCGTTTATTACCGGGTGAGAAAATTCAAGGATTACGGAAAGCTGTCCCATAAAAACCTGGACGATCTCCAGTCCGGCTTCCGTGAGATCAAGGTCACTGGTGAAGAGGGCAAAGAGGATCCCAACGATTTCGTGCTCTGGAAGCCCAAAAAGGAAGGAGAGCCCTTCTGGGAGTCCCCCTGGTGCCAGGGCCGTCCCGGCTGGCATATTGAGTGCTCGGTCATGGCCAAGAGATACCTGGGTGACGAGATCGACATCCATGCCGGCGGCGAGGATCTGATCTTCCCCCACCACGAAAATGAGATCGCCCAGAGTGAGGCGGCCAACGGTGTGACCTTTGCCAGATACTGGATGCACAACGGCTTTCTGAACATTGATAATAAGAAGATGTCCAAATCCCTGGGCAATTTCTTTACAGTACGGGAGATCGGAGAAAAATATGATCTCCAGGTGCTCCGTTTCTTTATGCTGAGCGCCCATTACAGAAGCCCGCTGAATTTCAGCGCGGAGCTGATGGAGGCGTCGAAAAACGGCCTGGACCGTATCCTTACAGGCGTTGAGAAGCTGAAGGAGCTGGAGGAAAAGGCGGCTGCCGGAACCATGAGCGCCGCAGAACTGGAAAACCAGAAAAAGGCCATGGAGCTGGTGGAAAAATACGAAGCGGCCATGGAGGACGATTTCAATACGGCCGACGCCGTATCCGCAGTCTTCGAGCTGGTAAAGCTCAGCAACTCCACTGCATCTGCGGAAAGCACCGGCGCATATGTGGGCTGGATGAAGGAGACCATTGAACGGCTCTGCGGCGTTCTTGGGATCATCACAGAGAAAAAGGAAGAGATCCTGGATTCTGAGATCGAGGATATGATCGCCCAGAGGCAGGCTGCCAGAAAGGCAAAGGATTTTGCCCTGGCTGACCAGATCCGAGGAAAGCTCCTGGATATGGGGATCATCCTGGAGGATACCAGAGAGGGAGTAAAATGGAAACGGGCGTAAACTCTTTTTCCCGGTTTAAGGAAGCGTTCCGGCTGAAGGAGGCGGACGCTTCCCAGTATTCGCCGCTGGTGCTGGCCTATATCGGAGATGCGGTCTATGAGATCATGATCCGCACCAAGGTGGTCAACGACGGCAACGTCCAGGTGAACAAGCTCCATAAGCATACGGCGGGGCTTGTGAAGGCGTCGGCCCAGATGGAGCTTCTGCTGGCTGTGTGGGAGGAACTGACCGAAGAGGAAAAGACGGTCTGCCGCCGGGGGAGGAACGCCAAATCCGGCTCCATGGCTAAAAATGCCACCATGAAGGAATACCGCATGGCCACAGGCTTTGAGGCCCTGGTGGGATATCTTTATCTGGCGGAGCGGTTTGACCGGCTCGCAGAGGTGGTGAGCCTGGGACTTGAAAAAATCGGAGAACTGAAAGAGGAAGACGGAAGATGAGATATGAAGAACTGACCATAGAAGGCCGCAACGCGGTCCTGGAGGCATTCCGGGCAGGAAAGCCCATTGACCGCCTGTTTATCCTGGACGGATGCCAGGACGGGCCTGTAAAGAGCATTTTGCGGGAAGCAAAAAAACACGATACCATCATCACCTTTGTGCCCAAAGAGCGGCTGGACCAGATGTCTGACACGGGCCACCACCAGGGGGTCATCGCTTATGGAGCAGCCTATGAATATGCAGAGGTGGAGGATATGTTAAAGGCTGCCGAGGAAAAGGGGGAGCCGCCGTTTCTGATTCTTCTGGACGGCATTGAGGATCCCCATAACCTGGGTGCCATCATCCGTACTGCCAATCTGGCAGGGGCCCACGGCGTCATTATTCCCAAACGCCGCGCTTCCGGTCTTACGGCAACAGTGGCCAGAACATCAGCCGGGGCGCTGAATTATACGCCGGTGGCAAAGGTGACCAATCTGGCGGCCACCATCGAGGATCTGAAAAAACGCGGCCTGTGGTTCGTCTGCGCCGATATGGGCGGGGATGTGATGTACCGGGTGAACCTTACGGGCCCCATCGGCCTGGTGGTGGGCAACGAGGGCGACGGAGTCAGCCGGCTGGTCCGGGAGAAATGCGATATGACGGCCTCCATCCCCATGCAGGGACAGATCGATTCCTTAAACGCGTCTGTGGCCGCCGGTGTGCTGGCTTATGAGATCGTGAGACAGAGGATGGGAAAAAAGTAAGAAACAGAGAGGGCGGGTACGGTCTGACGTACCCGCCTTTTTTGTGCCATGGGCCTGGAAGCTCAGCTTTCCAGGGTATATACCCGGTACAGATTGGACCAGGGATTTCCGATGATGTAGGACGTATAGACCCGGCCGGGCCGCACGCTGATGCCAAAGCTCATGATCGGGTCGTTTACCATACAGGCGGAGCAGCCGCCGGTGATGGCCGTCAGGAGGATCACTGGAAGCTCTGCAAAGCCCGTAAGGGACGCCTGGGAGGCGGTGACGAAAAATGTATAGTTTCCGGCTGCCGTCTGCTTAAAGGTGGTCACCTCTTTAAAGCCCACGCCGCCGAAGACGATCTGGTTATTAAAGGTGCGTACGTCGTAATTGGAGCCGCTGTAAGACATATTGGCCACCCGGAGGCAGCCGTAGCCTGCCGGGATATTGGTGCAGCCCATGTCGGAGACACGGGACAGGGTGATGCCTCCCGGCATGTCAAGGAGCACCATGGTCACCTTTTCCCCGGAAATGAAGGATAGGGTCCTCCGGTACAGGGCCGGGCCGTTGGTACGGCGCACAGTGACGGTATGGAAGCCGTCGGACACCTGGATGTAGGAGGATACAGTGGCAAAGGTGGAACCGGAAAAAATATTCCTTCCGTCGATATATACGTCCAGATCCTGGCCGTTGGTGGAGGCGTTTAAGAAACGGACCTGGCTGGAATAGGGAGAGGACGGAGGGAAGGGAAAGACCGGAGGCACCGGCCACGGAAACGTATTTCCCGGCCAGACAGGCTCACCGCCCGGAGGCGCCACAGGCGTGGTGGGGACGCCGGCCAGGTTATTGTCCGGCCAGACAGGCTCACCGCCCGGAGGCGCCACAGGCGTGGTGGGGACGCCGGCCAGGTTATTGTCCGGCCAGACAGGCTCACCGCCCGGAGGCGCCACAGGCGTGGTGGGGACGCCGGC
>NZ_JAXXBR010000002.1:0-1439 GCF_037242085.1 Alitiscatomonas sp.
TATGGGACAGAAAGTTAATCCACACGGCATGAGAGTCGGTGTTATTAAAGACTGGGATTCCAGATGGTATGCTGAAGCTGATTTCGCTGACAACCTGATCGAGGACCACGAGATCAGAACATACCTGAAAAAGAGATTATACAGCGCCGGCATTTCCAAGATCGAAATCGAGCGCGCTTCTGATAGAATCAAGATCATCGTTCACACAGCTAAACCGGGCGTTGTGATCGGTAAGGGCGGAGCTGAGATCGAGAAATTAAAAGCTGAAGTCCAGAAGATGACCGACAAGAAGCTGTTTGTAGATATCAAGGAAGTTAAGAGACCGGACCGCGACGCCCAGTTAGTAGCTGAGTCCATCGCACAGCAGTTAGAGAACCGTGTTTCCTTCCGTCGTGCCATGAAGTCCACCATGGGCCGTTCCATGAAGGCTGGCGTTCTTGGTATCAAGACTGCCGTAGGCGGACGTCTCGGCGGCGCTGATATCGCGCGTACAGAGTTTTACAGCGAGGGAACTATCCCGCTTCAGACATTAAGAGCAGATATTGACTATGGTTTCGCTGAGGCAGACACAACCTACGGCAAGCTTGGCGTTAAGGTTTGGATCTACAAAGGCGAAGTACTTCCTACTAAGGGAAATAAGGAAGGGAGCGATAAATAATGTTAATGCCTAAGAGAGTAAAGCGCCGCAAACAGTTCCGCGGAACGATGGCCGGTAAAGCTTTAAGAGGAAATAAAATCTCCAACGGTGAGTATGGCCTGATCGCCACTGAGCCGTGCTGGATCAAGTCCAACCAGATCGAGGCAGCCCGTGTTGCCATGACTCGTTACATCAAGCGTGGTGGTAAAGTATGGATCAAGATCTTCCCGGATAAGCCGGTAACAGCAAAGCCTGCTGAGACTCGTATGGGTTCCGGTAAGGGCGCTCTTGAATACTGGGTAGCAGTTGTTAAGCCAGGCCGTGTTATGTTTGAGATCGCTGGCGTTCCAGAAGAAACAGCAAAGGAAGCTCTTCGTCTTGCTATGCACAAACTTCCCTGCAAGTGTAAGATTGCTTCTAAAGCAGATTTAGAAGGCGGTGATAACAGTGAAAACTAATAAATATGTAGAAGAATTAAAAGCGAAGACAGCTGCAGAGTTAAACGAGGAATTAGTTGCAGCAAAGAAGGAACTCTTTAACTTAAGATTCCAGAACGCAACCAATCAGTTAGATAACACCAGCAGAATCAAAGAGGTTCGCAAGAACATCGCCAGAATTCAGACTGTTATCACAGAGAAGGCAAGGGTTGCTAACTAATTCATAACAGCGCCGTTCTGCCAGACAGATCACAGGACGCTATTATGACACACGCCGATGCGTGTGACTGAACGAAATTTGAAAGGAGACTATCCGTCGTGGAAAGAAATCTTAGAAAAACACGTACTGGTAAGGTAGTTAGCAA
>NZ_JAXXBR010000107.1:0-17112 GCF_037242085.1 Alitiscatomonas sp.
TCCGGAAGGCTCTGGCAGAAAATGACCTGGATTTTTTAACTGAGGTGGTGCCGGAAGCCTTCTTTTCGTGCCTTAAGCTAGAGTCCTGTCCCCAGGTCACAGCCGACGATTTTTCCATGATCTTAAATGAAAAGCTTCTGACCCTGCCGCTCTGTGAGCTGACGGGGATCTCTGGCATGCCGGAGGATCTGGCGAGGAAGCTCCACAAAAACCGGCTTTCCTTCGCCTCTTTTTCGGAACGGACTGCTTCCTCCAAGGACCGGCAGTATACGTACGCCCGGGTGAGCCGCTGTCTTTTAAATACGGTGCTGGGGATCACCCGGGAGGAAACGGAGCGCTTTAAGGCCCTGGACTCGGCTCCGTGGCTCAGGATCCTGGGCTTCCGGAGGGATGCTCTTCCACTGCTCTCGGAAATAAAAAAGCATTCCACAGTTCCCATGATCACCAAAACGGCCGACGCGGCCGCTCTTCTTTCTGGTCCGTCCCTGGAGCTTTTTTATAAGCATTTACAGTGTGCGGAGCTTTACCGTCTGGCAGCAGAATTAAAGACCGGGCGGCCCATGAAAAATGAGTTCACCCGGTCTCCGGTCATAATATAGATTTAGTCGTCCTGCTCCATCAGAAGCCGGTACAGGGTCGGCTCCGCGTGAAGGAACTCTAAAACAGCCTGGAGCTCCTCCCGGTCTTTTCTGGGGCCGCCCTGCTTTACGGCCCGGATCAGGAGATTCTTCGGAGTATGCTCCATATCGATGAATTCCAGGATCTGTACCCGGTAGCCGCAGCACTCCAGGATCCTGGCCCGCAGCGCGTCTGTGAACAGGGCAGCCATACGTTCCTTTATGATCCCGTACTGGAGCACCGGCTCCAGAAGCTCATTTTCCATCTGTCCATTGAGCTCATGCTGGCAGCAGGGAACAGAAAGGATGACCTTTGCGCCCCAGCGCACCGCCTTTTCCAAAGCGAAATCCGTTGCCGTATCGCAGGCGTGGAGAGTCACCACCATATCCACCTGGTCCACGCCCTCGTAGGAGGCGATGTCCCCGGTATAGAAGGCCAGCTTTTCGTAGCCGTATTTTACGGCCAGGCCATTGCATTTTTCTATCACGTCTTTTTTCAGATCCAGCCCGATGATCCGCACCGGGTATCCTTTCAGTTCCTTCAGATAATAATACATGGCAAAGGTCAGATAGGACTTTCCGCAGCCGAAATCCAGGATCACAGACTCCCTGGAACGGTCCAGCCTCGGCAGGATATCCTCAATGAATTCCAGGAACCGGTTGATCTGGCGGAATTTGTCATACCTGGAATTTACGATCTTGCCATCCTTTGTCATAACGCCCAGATCCACCAGGAACGGGACGGCTTTCCCTTCCTCCAGAATGTAATTCTTTTTCCGGTTATGGGCCAGTCCGCTTTTCCAGGCATCGTTTAAGACATCCGCCGGCTTCCGTATCTCTGCCTTTGGCTTCCTCTTTATGGAAATCTTTCCCTTTTTGCTCACCAGGACCGAGGCCGTCCAGCCTTCGGTCTCCGCCTGGGCCTGCTTAAAGGCCGTACCCATAAGCTCCGTCAGATAGGCGCAGGCCTGGGAGGCGTCCATATTTTTATGGAAGGCCTGTTTTCCGCGGAATTCCTCGGCCTGGAAGGCCACCTGGCCTGCGGAAAGCACCGGGCGGAGGCGCATCCGGATAAAATCGTCCTTTCCCGCCTGGCCGCTTAAGACCACGGAAAGAGGCTGCTCCCTTAAAAAGTCCGTAAACAGCGCCTGTATCATTTCTTTTTCTTTTTTCTCAAGCTCAATCATCGTTTCTCGCTCCATCCGCTCCGTAAAAGATCTTTCTTTCCCTCCAGATGGGAATAGTCGTTAAAACGGTTCAAAACCGCCGTGCCGTCCTCCCGGAACCAGAATTCTGTGATCCCGCAGTTTTCCAGGTGGGAGGCCAGAAGCTGGGTCTTTGAAAGCTCCATGCCCAGGTAGTGGGCCGTCATGCTGCGGATCACGCCGCCGTGGGTCACCACTGCCACTGTCCTGTCCCCGGAGGCCAGGATCTCATCCATCACCGGCAGGACCCGCTTTACCACGTCTGCGGCCGATTCGCCGCCGGGATAGGGAAGATCCTGTTCCATTTTTTTCCGCTGGCTTAAAAAGCTGCCGAACCGCTCTGCGATCACCGGATCAGCCAGACCCTCCAGATCCCCGAAGGAGACCTCCTTTAAGTCCTCCCGGATCACCCGCTTTACCTTTAAGGCTTCGTTGATCCGGTCGGCGGTCTCCACAGCCCGGCAGAGGCCGCTGGACCAGACCGCGTCGATGCCCTCATGCTTCAGACGCTCTCCCAGGAGGGCTGCCTGGGCCCTCCCCGCTTCCGATAAGGGAACGTCCACATTGCACAGGGGGCTGTTCTGCCGCCCGTGGCGGATCAGAAGAATTCTCATGGGCGCCTCCTTATACGGTAAGAATATCAGACATCCGGTCCCGTCTGGCAACGGCCATATAAAAGTCCGAGGCCTGGTAGGGGGTATCTCCCATGTCCACCTCCAGGCGCACGGTCTCATAAGCCAGCTCGGGCATATTGTTTTCCTGGCTTAAATGACCAAGAAGGATGTGCTTCATCTTCCCGCTTAAGATGCAGTTTAACAGCCGCCCGGCATTTTCGTTGGAAAGGTGGCCGAAGTCGCCCATGATCCGCCGTTTCAGATAATACGGATAGGGGCCGGTCTCCAGCATCCGCAGGTCATGGTTGGATTCCAGAAGAACCGCATCCAGATCCAGCAGATGGTCGATGGTATACTGGTTATAGTGGCCCAGATCCGTGGCTACTGCAATGGATTTATTTCCAGACTGGATCCGGTAGGCCACAGGGTCCGCCGCATCGTGGTCGATGTGGAAGGGAAGCACGTCCATGTCTCCCACCGTAAACTTCACGTCCGGCAGCACCGGGTGGAGGAGTTCCTCCGGATACTCTCCCAGTCCCTTGATCTTTTTTATTTCCTGTAAGGTCCCCTTTGTTCCGTAAATGGGGATCGCATATTTTCTCGCCAGAACGCCCAGGCCCCGCACATGGTCTGTGTGCTCATGGGTGATGCAGATGGCGTTCACCTCTCCAGCCTTCAGCCCCACCTCAAAAAGTCCCTGCTCAATGCGCTTTGCACTGATGCCTGCGTCCACCAGGATATGGGTGCTTTCCGTCCCCGCGTAAATGCAGTTTCCGCTGCTGCCGCTGGCGATACTAACAAATCTCATGACAAAGAATCTCCTTTAGCTGTTTTTCCGTTTCCAGGGCGCTTCCGCTGTTGTCGACGACGCGGCTGCATCTGGCCCTGTATTCCTCCTCAGACGCCTGGCTTTCTATGATGCGTTCACATTTTTCCCTGGAATAGCCGCGGCTTTCCATGAGCCGCCGGATCCGGCACTCCGGGTCTGCGTACACATACCAGATCTCATCAAAAAGACCGTCGGGAGCCGTATCGAACACGGCCGCCTCGATGACTGCCAGGGAGCACTCAGACTCCTCGGCCCTTTTTCCCAGGGTCTCCCAGACCAGGGGATGGATGATGGCGTTCATGGTCCTTAAGGCCTCTTTGTCATGGAAGATCCGTTGGGCCAGGGCCTTTTTGTCCACAGAGCCGTCGGGAGCCAGGAAACTGCTGCCCAGGGCCTGGACCACCTGCTCCAGGCCTCTGGTCCCGGGCTCCATGAGCTCGTGGGCGCAGGTATCCGCCAGAAAAACGTCTGCGCCGAATTTTTCCCTTAAAAGGGTCAGTACCGTCGATTTACCGGCGCCCACCCCTCCGGTGACGCCGATGATCCGTTTCCTTTGTGTTTCCATTTTACCGCCTCGAATTTATTTGGCCTCAAACCAGTTTTTTCCATCGTGCATATCGATCTCCAGGGGTACCTTCAGGGCGGCCGCCCGGCTCATTTCCTCAGACAGGATCCGCTCCACCTGTGCCTTTTCCCGGACTGCCGTTTCCACCAGAAGCTCATCGTGGACCTGCAGGATCAGCCTGGATTCCAGGCCCTCCTCCCGAAGCCTCCGGTCCACCCGGATCATGGCGATCTTTATGATATCGGCGGCCGTTCCCTGGATCGGGGAATTCATGGCCACCCGCTCGCCGAAGGAACGCTGCATGAAGTTGGCAGAGCCCAGCTCCGGTACAGGACGCCGCCGGCCGAACATGGTGGAAACGAAGCCCTTTTCCCTGGCGTCAGCCACCAGGCCGTCCAGGAAGGTCTTTACGCCCGGATACGTTTCGAAATACTGATTGATATATTCCAGAGCCTCTTTCCTGGAGATGCTCAGATCCTCGCTGAGGCCGAAGGCGCTGATGCCGTAGACGATGCCGAAGTTCACAGCCTTGGCGTTGCGCCGTTTTAGGGGCGTTACCTGGTCCAGGGGGATATGGAACACCTGGGAGGCTGTGATGGCGTGGATGTCCTGGGCGCTCCGGTAGGCCTCGATGAGCCTGGAGTCTCCCGACATATGGGCCAGTACCCGGAGCTCGATCTGGGAATAGTCGGCGTCCAGGAATACGAACCCGTCCCTGGGCACAAATACCTTCCGGATGGCCCTCCCCAGTTCCATGCGGATGGGAATATTCTGGAGGTTGGGCTCCGTACTGGAAATGCGTCCAGTGGCTGTAATGGTCTGGTTAAAGCGGCTGTGGATCCTTCCGTCCGGGCCGATGAAGTTTCCCAGGCCCTCGGCATAGGTGGAATTGAGCTTTGCATACGTCCGGTAGTCCAGGATCTTCTGTACCACCGGATAGTCGGGAGCCAGCTTCTCCAGTACGTCGGCAGCCGTGGAGTAGCCTGTTTTTGTCTTTTTTCCGCCCTTTAAGCCCATTTTTTCAAACAGCACCTCGCCTAACTGTTTCGGGGAGTTGATGTTGAACTGGCTTCCGGTCATGTCCCAGATCTCCTGCTCCAGGACTGTGATCTGCTGTTTCAGTTTTTCACCGTAGGCGGAAAGCTCCTCCCGTTTTACGGCGATCCCCTCTTCCTCCATATGGTACAGGGCGTAGATCAGCGGAAGCTCGATCTCCAGGTACAGGTCCTTCATGCCTTCCGCTTCCAGCTTTTCCATAAGGATCCCGCCGGACTGGTATGCACAGTGGCCCAGGAAGCCGGCAAAAGAAAGGAAGGCTTCCGGTTCCTGATCCATGGCCTCCGCATATGTCAGCTTTTTCAAAAGATCCGCTCTGGAGGGAGCCGTAAGCCCCAGGTGATCCCTGGCCAGATCGTCATAGTCATACGTATCCTTCAGAGGATTTAAAAGGTAAGCGGCCACAGCGGCGTCATACACCGTGTCCCCATAGCCCAGATCCAGGAATGGAAGCTGGCTTTTCAGCCCCAGGGTCCATACATGTCCGGTCCGATACAGCTCTGTCATTTTTCCGGCCAGGTACTCTCCCGTAAGGAAGCCCTCCTTCTGGATCAGATACGCGTTCTGGCCGTCCAGGCACAGGGCGGCTCCGGAGATCTCCGGTCCTTCGGCCAGCAGGACGGCCCCGGTCCGTTCGGATCCCATGGCCTTCTGGAACAGTGCCTCGGCCACGGCCAGATCCGTCACAGCATGGAAATCCAGAGCTGCAGCCGCTTCCTTTTTCACATGGTCCCCGAATCTTGCCAGCAGGGATTTAAATTCCAGGCGGCTCATGTACTCATATGCTTCTTTTGTGTAGAGGTCTCCGATCCTGGCGTCCTCCGGAGAGAATTCCACCGGAGCGTCGATGCAGATCTTTGCCAGCTTATAAGAAAGCTCAGCCAGATCCCTGTGCTCCTCCAGGGATTTTTTTGCCCGGGGAGGCTTTACCTCTGAAAGATGCTCATAAACGCCGCCCATGCTGCCAAACTGCAGGATCAGATTTGTCGCTGTTTTTTCTCCGATGGAGGGAACTCCGGGAATGTTGTCGGAGGTGTCTCCCATAAGGGCTTTTACGTCGATGAACTGCTCCGGCGTTACCTGATACTCCCGCTTTACATCCTCCGGATAGTACGTATGGACCTCTGTGGTCCCACGGCTGGTCTTAGGGATGCTGATCTTAATATGGGCGTCGGAAAGCTGGAGAAGGTCCCGGTCCCCAGAAACCACCGTTACCTCCATCCCGGCTGCCTGGGCCTTTTTCGCCACCGTTCCCAGGATATCGTCGGCCTCATAGCCCTCTCTCGTAAAGATCGGAATGCCCATGGCCGTCAGAACCTCCTTCATCAGGGGAACCTGCTCGTGGAGCTCTTCCGGCATGGGCTTTCTCGTTCCTTTATAGGCGTCGTACATGGTATGGCGGAAGGTGGGAGCCTTCAGGTCGAAGGCCACGGCCAGATATCCCGGCTTTTCCTCCTCCAGCAGCTTAAAAAGAATATTTAAAAAACCATAAACGGCATTGGTATGGAGTCCCTCGGAATTGGTCAGTCCGGGAACGCCGTAAAAGGCACGGTTTAAAATACTGTGCCCGTCGATCAGTACCAGTTTTTCCATAATCGTCTCCTAAATTGATATAAAGAAGCCTGCCTGCTTCCAGATCCTGAGCTGTAAGAGGAATATGACCACCAGGGCCATGGCCATCAGGGTGCTGACGGCATAGCGGGCCACCTGGAAGGTGAAGAAGCGCCGCAGGACAGCCTCTGAGCTCTCCAGCTTCCGTTTCAGATCGCCGACGATGTCATAGGTGCCGTCGGCCTCATCCAGCTTTTTTAAACCCACATCCACCATATAGTGGATCTCCAGCTCTTCCCGGCAGTTCTCGCAGGTCTTAATGTGCTCAATGAAATCCTCCAGCTCTGTCACCGAAAGCTGGTCGTTGATATACGGGATCACCATTTTCTCCGCTTCCATACATGTCATCACCGGCACGCTCCTTTCCATACTGCCGAAAAATGGAGGCAGCTCTTACTGCCTCCATCATACACCAGATCGGTCATTATTTCAACGGCGAATCTTTTTCAGCCTCCTGGACGGCTTTCTGATGGTCCCCGTTTTCCTCTGGCAAAGCTCTTTTTTTCTTCTTTACAAAAAGGAATACCAGGACAGCCGCCGCCAGGAGCGCACCTCCTGCCAGCGCCGGGATCATCCAGCCTCCCTTCGCACCTGCGCCTGTTTTTTCCGCCGTCAGCTCAAAGTCCGTCCAGGCAGTGGAGAATACCAGGGCGCTCTGGTCCTTTTTGCAGCCGGCCTCTTCCGTCCCCTGGGCTGTTTTTATGGTCAGAGAAGCGTTTTCCCAGTCCTTTGGAAGGATAAAGCGGTAGGTATAGGCTTCCGGGGACTCCTCCTCACCGCCCAGATCTCCGGTGAGCGTGATCCTCCAGGTCTCACGGTCCCTTTCCTCTGACAGCTTTTCTGCTGACAGCTCTGTATCCTCATGGAAGGTGCCCTCGGCCAGGATCACAGCCCGCACGTCATCCCT
Source organism: Alitiscatomonas sp. (assembly GCF_037242085.1). Taxonomy (NCBI): domain Bacteria; kingdom Bacillati; phylum Bacillota; class Clostridia; order Lachnospirales; family Lachnospiraceae; genus Alitiscatomonas; species Alitiscatomonas sp. Next base: position 7,405 of record NZ_JAXXBR010000107.1, read on the forward strand.
TCGGGCGCTGCTTTCCACCGTGGTCACATGAGGCGTATAAACAGCCTTTAACACATGGTCAAAGGTGATGGTATCCTCGCCCACCGGCTCCCACTCTCCGTGATATCCCGGCTTCTGCGGCACGGAGGGAACGGCAAGGCCGGAAAGCGGCTCTCCATATTTACAGGAAACGCGGCCCGCCAGAGTGTCATCAGCGATATACGTCAGAGTAAATTTCCCGAATTCTTCCGGGGCGTTTTCTTCTGCCATGAGGCTTTCATAGGAAATGGGCTCGGCCTTTCCCGCGTAGCTGACTCCGTCGATGCCGGCGCTTCCATTCTCCACAAACCGGTTGCTTGAAATCTCGCCTTCATCATCCACACGGCCTGCAATGGCGCCGCAATACATCTCACCGTTCCCAATGGATACAAAGGCAAGATTTTCTGTCAGATTGTAGCCATCCCCGGCAATCCCCCCCACAAAGTTTTTGCCAGAGGCCATACATTTACTCTGGGATCTTCGGATGGTGGAGGCGGAGCTTCCGGCGATTCCTCCCACATAGCTTCCATCAGTGCTCTCCACATTTCCGTAGTTCCGGCAGTCCAGGATATATCCCAGATCCATGCGGCCAACGATACCTCCTGCGTAGTCTTTTTTGGAGGTGACGGGTACCCGGTTCTCACAGTTTAACAGAATCGCCCGGGTTTCGTAGTGAAAGCTGAAGGAATCGTCCCCGACCCGCTCAATGTCCTCCTCCGGATCCAGCATACTTTCCACAGCCATGGCTCCGGCTACGCCTCCGGCGTTGATGTCTCCTTCCACCACACCGTTGTTAATGCAGCCCTCGGCCTTTCCGACGGTGGTCTTATAGATCTCTTCCTCGGATACATCGCTCCAGAGATCGTCCTTATCGGACTCCCTGGCATCGTCCGCCGCGTCGTCCAGCACATCGCTGATGACCTGGAGCTGGTCCTTTAGGCTCCGCATATCCGCAGAAAGGGCGTCTCCAGTGGCTCCCACCTCCTGGTTCAGGAGATCCAGCTGGTCTCCGATGGCGCTGACGGAGTCATGGACCTGGTCTCCCTTGGCCTTATAGTCGTCACCCAGGGGCTTGAACTGGATGTCGTCCCGGTCCGAGAGATCCTGGAACAGACGGTGTACCTCCGCGGCTGTGTCAGCCACATCATAGGAGACGTGCTCCAGGGTATCCATGGCCTCCTCCAGGCTCCCGGCGCTGCCCCGGAGCTTGTCGGCAATGGCAGGGAGATCCTTGATGGCTTCCCGGAACTGCTTTAAAGTCTCCCGCTTGCCCTGGGCGGCATTTTTATATTCCGCCGCCTGCTCCTCCATATCTGCGGCCAGCTCCGAGGCTCCCTCCAGATCGCCCTCCGCCAGGGCCTTCAGCATATTCTTTGCATCCTCACGTATGGCGGCGGCACATTCCTTCTGGATGGCGTTGTAATCCTTCATTTTCTGGATCATGTCCCGGAGCTCCTGCTCTCCTTTGGCCCCGGCGCCCAGGGCGCTTCCGGCCTCGTCCACGCAGTCCTCCAGAAGCTCTACGCCTTCTCCTACTGTATCCAGGATCCCCTCAGCGCTGCTGGTGATCTCGTTTAACCGGTCCACTGTATCGCCGACCCGGTCCATGAGATCATTGATGACCTCCAGATTCCCGTCGGCCCAGTCCACAGTCATATCTGCCAGGTCGGAGGTGTGGTCCGAGGCAGATTCTGCATAATCAGAAATGGCGTCCAGACGTCTGGAGATCACATCCCGGTTTCCGTCCGTGTGGTCCATGGCGGTGTCGGCCAGGCTGGAAAGCACAGATAATTCGTGATCCAGCTTATCCAGGGTGTCCGTGGAAAAGATCAGCTGGATATCGGGGGCAAGCTGTCCGGCAATGCCGCCCACATCCTTCCTGCCGTTGATCTTTCCCTTGTTGGTACAGCCGGACAGGTAGCCGCTGGTACGCCCCACGATGCCGCCCACGTTGTAGCCCACATGGGGATAGCCCACTGCGCCCTCATTGGTGCAGTTTAAGATATTTCCATTGGAAAAGCCTGCGATCCCTCCCGTATCCTGGGATACCTCAGCCGTATCTCTGGCATTTTCCAGAGTGCTTTCTGTCCGGTCCAGCGCCGTGTCCTTCACATCAGCCGGTGCCTCTTCCTCCAGACTGGCGCTGAGCCCTCCGGCCAGGGGATTGATCCGTGCATGGTTTACAGAGGCGGAAATGGAGCCGTCGTTCCGTCCGGTGATGCCCCCGATGTATTTTTCTCCCTGGACCATGCCGATGACCCGGCAGTTTTCGATCCGGCCCGTTTTTTCTGTGATGCCTGCAATTCCGCCCACATACATGGTCCCGTCGATAACGCCCTCAAAGCTGCAGTCCCGTACAATGCCGCGGACGCTGCCTGCGATCCCGCCCACATACTCCTGGGCGCCGTCCGCCGACACAGTGCCGGAGACGGTCAGTCCGTTTATAACGCCATCCTCTGCCACAAACCGGAACAGTCCCTGGTAGGAGTTGCCTCCGTCCAGATCCAGGCCGGAAATGGTATGGCCGTTTCCGTTGAAGGTACCGCAGAAGATCGGCACAGGAGAAATGTCTGTATCGGCCAGACTGATATCAGCCGTCAGATTTATGGTCTTTCCTCTGGACCAGGAATCCAGGGTGCAGTTTTTTGAAAAGGCGGCAAAATCCTCGGCGCTGGAGATCTGGACCGTTTCGCCGTCCGCATAGGCGGGAATGGGTGAAAAGGAGGAAGCTGCCAGGACGGCGGACAGGATCACTGCCGATATTTTTTTTGCTTTATGCTTCATGGTCATTTTCTCCTTTCTCCGTATTTTTCTCGTTTTCATCTGGCTTTTCTTCCAGGCTGCCGGGATCCTCTCCATCCGGCAGCTCCCCGATGGCCTTCACCGCATCCGGATTTCCGGCAGAGATCACAGCGGAAACGTCTCCCATTAGGACTCCGTGGACCTCGGCGTCGATCTTACCGGAAACTGTGCCGCGGATCCGCCCGTCCAGCCGTACCATGCCCACGGCCTCTGTGGTCTGGACGATGGCCGGATATTTGATATTGAAGGTGGTCCGGTCGATGATGGTGTCTCCTAAAAGCAGAATGCCCGGAAGGATCCCCATGACTAAGAGCATGGAGATGATGGTGCCGCGGCCGATGCACAGGCCTACGGCGTAAATGGCCGGATCCGTGGTCATCTTGCTGATGAAGATACCTGCGGAGGCCATGATGGTCCCGGAGGTGAATACCGTGGGGAACGACAGGTTCAGCGTTTCGATCATGGCCTCTCTCCGCGGCATCTTATTTTTCAGCTCCTGGTAGCGGCTGGAGATCACGATGGCATAATCAATGTTGGCGCCCATCTGGATGGAGCTGACGATCAGATAGCTTAAAAAGTATACGGGGCTGTTCTGGAGCGTGGGGAAGGAAAAGTTTAACCACACGCTTCCCTGGATCACCAGGATCAGCAGTACCGGAAGGCCCACGGACATGAAGGTGAATAAAAGCACCAGGATCACGAATACGATGGTCAGGACGCTGATGAGCGTATTGTCGTGGGAGAAGGAGGACGCAAGGTCATAATCGCTGGTGGAATTGCCCACCAGATAAAAGCTTCCGGCCGGATAATAGCCTCCGATCACCTCATGGAGGGTATCCAGGAACGCGAAGGTCTCCTGGCCCTCCTCCGGCAGAGCCAGATTTAAGAGCATCCGGGAGTATTTTTCGCTCTGGAGCTGCTCCTTGGCGTCATTGATCTGTTTGTTCAGGTCATCCAGATCACTTCTGGTATCGTCGTCCAGGGTGATATATCCCTGGTCCAGATACCCGTCGCCCACATACTGGTATAAAAACTGGAACATATCGATGATGGGGACCTTGAAAACATCAATATTATTGATGATCCGCACATATTCCTCCCGGTCGGCAGCGTAGGCCTTATAGAACAGGCGGCAGATCTCCATATCCATATCCGTCAGCTCGGAAAACTGTCTGGGCGTCAGGGCGTCCGTCAGAACATACCCGTCCTTTACCTCCACGTTGGCCAGGCCCAGGGCTGTGTCCACCTGGGGAAAGGCGCTGAGACGTTTTAAAAGCCGCTCCTCTGTTTCATAGTCCCCGGCCGGAACCACCACTGCCAGGGTATTCTGGCTTCCAAAAACGTTGTCTATATTCTCCCTGGCGATCTCCGTTTCATTTTTCTTTTCAGTTTTCACTGTATTAGTGCCGTAGGAATACGGGCAGTTTCCAGCCAGATAGGCGGCGGCGGCAAAGGCGATTACAAACAGCGGCGGAGTGATGTATTTCAGACTGGTCACAAACCGCCCCCAGACGGTGATCTTCGGGATAAAGCTCTTATGGGGGGTCCTTTCAATGAGCTTGGAAAACAGCACAAGAAGCCCCGGCATTAAGGTAAATACCGAGAGGATACTGAAAAGCACAGCCTTGATGAGGACAACGCCCAGGTCCATGCCGATGCCGAACTGCATGAACATCATGGCAGCCAGGCCAGCCAGAGTTGTCAGGCAGCTGGAGGAGATCTCCGGGATCGCCTTGCTTAAGGCCAGGATACAGGCTGTACGGGTATCTGCCGTCTCCTTCTCCTCACTGAACCGGTGGCACAGGATAATGGCATAGTCAATGGCCAGGGCCAGCTGTAAGACCACGGCGATGGAATCAGAAATAAAGGAGATCTCTCCCAGAAGATAGTTGGTTCCTTTATTTAAGAGAGCCGCTGCCACAAAGGTCAGAAGCAGCACCGGGATCTCTCCATAAGTCCTGGAGGTCAGGAAGAGCACCACAAGGATCGTGATGGCGGCCACCACAAGAATGCTCTGCATTTCCTTTTCAAGCCTTGCAGACCCGTCCTCTCCTACCTCGGAGGAAATGGAAAGGTCGTAATCCTTTAAGGTCTCCCTTAACTGCACCATGGCCTCTTCACTGACAGGATCGTCGGTCTCTCCCTCAAAGGTCACGGAATACAGGGCGGCCGAATCCTTATAGTAGTCGTCCCGGTCATCGGCGTCGATGGTATTTTCATCCTCGTCCACCTGATCGCCAAAGGTCACAGAGGAAACACCTGGGATGGCCTCGATCACATCCTTCAGCTCCTCCGCATTTTCATATGTAATATTAGAGACCATGACCCGGGCTGTGCCAAAGGTGGTAAACTCGTCTTCCATCAGCTGGAGACCCTGCCGTGTCTCTGTCTCCTCCGGCAGATAATCGGTAATGTCATTATTCACCTGGACCCAGCCCTGCGAAATAAGGCTGAAGATGATCCCTGCTGTATACAGCAGGAAAAACAGGTTTCTTTTATCCACGATCAGAGTTGCCAGCCGGACAAAGAAGCCCGGTTTCTGTCTGTTGTCTTCCATAATTTCTATCTGCTCCTTCCTCTGTCTGGTCTGTTGTTTCAATGTACAAAACTATATATCAAACGCTGAAAACTTCCCATACACAATATTCGTCACTTGTGTAAATCTACACATTTTGATATAATTGTGGTGCGTTTACGGAAAAAAGATCACGATAATGGAGAGTATATGAAACGAAACGAATTGTCCCTGCACAGAAAAGAACAGATGGCGGCCTCTTTGAAAAAGCTGATGACGAGAAAAAATCTGGGCCGCATTACCATACAGGAGCTGGCCGACGACTGCGGTATTAACCGGTACACATTTTATTACCACTTCCAGGATATTTACGATCTGCTGGCCTGGACCTTCCGGCAGGATTTCGAGAAGCTGTTTGCCGACCGGTCCCGGTGCCCTACCCTGGAGGCGTGGATCCAGAATCTGATCCGGTATTTAAAGGAAAATGCTGCGGTGTGTAAGTCTGCCCTGAGCAGCATGGGGGGCGATTCCTTCCGGCGGATCTGCGTGGAGGACATTTCCGGAATGATGCATGACCGGCTGCGGGAGCTGTGCCGTGGGCGGGCGGTACCTGATGATTACCTGGATTTTCTGGCTGCGTTTTACCTGGAAGCGGTTTCCGGGATCATGATCGGCTGGATCCAGAGCGATATGGAATCCTCCGAGGAGCAGCTGACCCGGTATCTGCTCATTGCCCTGGAGGGTTCTCTGGAAACCTCCCTGGACCGGTATGTGCGGAGCAGCCGCATGACGGAAGAAACAGGCTGATCCTCTTCCTCCTAGGGCAGATGGCATCTGGGAGTTCGGTTCTCCCGGATGGTTTATGGAAAAATACAAAAAAGGCGCTGTACACAGGAAATTTCCCTTGCGTACAGCGCCCTTTCTGGCAGTGCCGGCAGCCGGACTTGAACCGGCACGAGGTTGCCCCCGTCAGATTTTGAGTCTGATGCGTCTGCCATTCCGCCATGCCGGCATCGGTTCAAAACCGAATATAAGTCTATCATAGGTTTTGAAGATTTGCAAGGGAAATTTTGCTGAACAGACTTCATTTTAGAAAAACCAGGACCCAGGGAGCGGACTGAACCGCTCCCCGGAATGACCTGTGTGGTTGTCTTGAAAGATTACTGGATCCACACACCGTTTGAGTCCACCTGATATCCATCGGGAGTAACTCCACCGGTTACCAGAGAACCAGCAGGACCGCCTGCTGCTTCGTGGAAATAATACCACTTGCCAGAGATCTCATGCCACCCGGTGTACATATGTCCCTGGTTTCCATCCGATACGTTATGAAGGAAATACCACCTTCCATCTGTATCCAGATACCAGCCGGTATCCATATAGCCCTGGGCGTTGAAATGATACCACTGGGTCTTATTGTTCCAGATAAGACAGCTCCAGCCATTGGACGGATAGGTGCCGTCGGCATTTTTATACCACCAGCCATTGGAATCCTGTACCCACTTTCCAGTTTTCAGCCATCTGGAAGGATCCACATAATCCCGGCCGCCACCGCTGCTACTGCTGCCGCTTCCTCCGGTGGATACCGGATCCTCTGTGAAGGTCAGTTCAAATGTACTGAAATGGTTTACTGTCAGTTCAATATATGCGCTGGCAGTGCCCGGATTCTGGATCCGGCAGTTGGAAATCGTGCTGGTTCCCATATCCTCACTGATATGTTTTACCTGGGCATACCGTCCGTTAACACTGGAGGGGACAGACAGGCGGAATGTAATTGCTGCATGTCTGTTGAAATCCGAATTGGAAAGCTCCACATGAGATTTTTCCAGGGACCCGTCTTCGCCGTACACGTCCATGAAAACAGAAGCCTCAAAGACTACCTTGGAAGGACGTACCACAATGGAACCGTCGGCAGCTTTTTCTACTGTCATTTCCATATCCTTTAATGTAGTGCCTACGCTGAGCACGGCATTCTTTCCGTCTTCCACCAATCTCTCTGTATTCACAGAATCCACCAGTCCCCTGGCTTCCTTTGCAGCCTCCGGATTCGCCAGTATTTCAGCTTCTGCAGCTTCGACCTTTGTATTCTTTTCTTCTGCGGCCTTCCGGCTTTCTTCTTCAGAAAGTTCCAGGCTGGCCGGAATGTTCAGGGTAATCTGGTCAGCATCCTTTAACTGGCTCTCCACAGTGGTCCCTGCACCCTCGGCATCACCTTTCTCTTCGGATACCAGAACCTCACAGCCTGCAGATTTTACGTTTCCGTCCTCATATCTGGCAGATACGGTGACCACTGCGCTTCCGGCTTTTTCACCGGCGGTAACCAGACCGTTTTTATCCACTGCTACCACATCGCTGTCTGCCTTCCAGGTAAGTTCTGCTGCCGGGGAGGCCTCAGCCTTTAACTGAAATGAGCCCTTGGTCTCCATACGGATGGAAGACGCGTTTAAGGTCAGAGTCTTTTCCAACGGTTTCGGTTCGTCAGCCTTCTCAACAGTTACTTTGCATACGTCCGTTCCATACTCCGTAATTCCGGCAATGGAAACGGTAATGCTGGCGGTTCCGGCAGCCATTGCCTTCACCATACCGTTTTCCACGGTCACAATATTTTCGTTGCTGGAGGCCCATACGGCCTTTTCTGCGTCTTCATCCTCCGGGTATACAAGAGTCAGGGTCTCTTCCTCTGTCTCCCCCATTTTAAGAGTCAGCTCAGAATCAGATAATTCAACATTTCCAACCACCTTTACCTCACAGGAGGCGTCCTCGTAGTTTTCCACGCTGGCTGTGATCACAGCTTTACCCATTCCTTTGCCAGTAACAGTTCCATTCTGGTCAACCGTGGCTACCTCAGCGTTGCTGGAGGTGAATACTGCGGGCTTTCCTGTGGGATATGCCACAGAAAGCTTCTTGCTGGAATCCACACCCAGGGTCATGGGAATCTCGCCGGATAACCCGACTTTTCCTTTTTCTACTGTCACAGAGCATTCTGCCGACACATCCGTACCAGCAACCACAGCTGCTACCACAGCCTCTCCGGGTTGGGCCTTGGAGGAGACTTTGCCGTTTTCATCCACGGTGACAGATGCGTTGCTGGGCGTAACCTCCCACCGGATCCTGGCGTTGGATGGAACTACCTCTGCCACAGACAGGCTCTTTGTGTCATTGTAGCCCAGAACAATGCTATCCTCGGCAAGGGAAATCATAACCTTGTCCGTTTCTAAAACTGTATATTTGTAGATGGAGTCTGTGGTCTCCACCAGACTGAATCCGCTGGGAATCCAGGATGGGGCATTGGAGAAGCTGCCTCCTGTAATGGTGACCTTACTGTTCTCCTTCACCTGCCAGCCTCCGGAAAACTTTCCGCCGGTTATTTCCAGCTCCGGGATCCTTTCTCCATTATAGCTGCTGTCCTGAAGCACAAGGATATTTCCGTTTACCACAGCAGTTCCGCCAATTACGGTTTTACTGTTTTCATATTCAGAACTCCATGTGGACGTTCTGATGGCACCGTCCAGAGTGCCTCCTGTAATGGATGCCTGGCTCCAGTTCTGGACTGCCTGGTCATTTTTAGAGGTGATCGTTCCGCCTGTAATATTAAGAACTCCTAAATCATCATTTTTAATGACAATGAAATTATCCTGCTGAAACTCTCCGCCATTAATCGTTAACTGGGAAGCAGTATCCCCTCCGCCATTTCGTATCAGGGAAGATCCTCCTGTCCCCCAGCCTTCACTGCTATGGACGTATCCATTGTTGATCTCCATGGTCCCCTGATTATCAATCACGTAGTACCGGTTGTCGGTGGCTACTTTTGAGCGCAGAAATTCGCCGCCGTTGATCGTCACAGTGCCTCCGCTTCTGTTGATAAGCGCAGCTTTCTGATGGGTCACATTATCAATTTTTCCGTTTCCTTTGCTGTCCATGATCGTTAGGGTACCTTCATTGATAACTGTGGCCTTTTCCTGGCCGCTGCTGTTATTTGTGATCGTAAATCCATTGAGGTCAATGGTTACTTCTTTTTCAGACGGGATCGTGATGTTTTCCGTTATATCCTTATCCAGCACGATCCTGCCGATCCCAGCGTTAATGGCAGCCTGGACCGTATCATACGATGTCCCTTGGATTGTACTGGCATAAGCTGTATTACCGTTTCCTGCTGCGGGTACAGCTGCCAGGCCAATGCTGAGTGCTACTGCCGCCAGACGCTTTATCAAGCCATTTCTCTTTCTCATTTTTTCTTTCCTGCCTTTCTTCCTTCACTCTTTCCCCGGTCATCTGATCTTTTATACTTTCCCCCTTCCAGCAGATATCCTGACCAGTTATGGTTTTGGATTTTTACAGGAATAAAAGACCTGGATTCCTATAAACTAGATTAT